>JANQME010000014.1 GCA_028280205.1 Longimicrobiales bacterium | reverse complement strand
CGCGCTCCACGGCACCAACTCGGTCTTCGAGTTTCTCGAGAGCGGAGTGAAGGCGCTCCGCACGCACGACCGGATGATGCACGCGCTGGGATCCCGCTTCATCGCCCACCCGAAGATCGCGCCCTACACCGTCACGAACGCCCGCCCCGACCACCCGCTCGTGGCGGGCATCGAGGATTTCGAGGCGGAGGACGAGCTCTACCTCTGCGAGTACTTCGGGGAGATCGAACCACTCCTGGAGACGCGGTACACCGGCGAAGCGCCGGGATTCGTCGACCGCGACTGGCCAGACGACGAGCCGCGCCTCGTGATGTACCTCCACCCCGAAGGTCGGGGTGAAGTGCTCTACCTCACCCTGGGCCACTGCCGCGGCCGGTACGACATGCGTCCGCGGATGGAGATCTACCCGAAGATCGAGCGCGGCTCCTGGCAGCTTCCGGTGTACTACGAGCTCCTGCGCCGCGGCCTTCGCTGGGCGATCGGAGGTCTCGACGCGGTGCGAGCGTAAAGGAATCCGATGACGACCCTACTCACCGAAGAGCAGCTCCTGCTGCGCTCCTCTGCCCGCGAGCTCCTCCGGGGACGGTACCCGATGACCTGGGTGCGGGAATGGACGGAAGCCGACGCCGACCGGCGGCTCGCACTCCACCGAGCCGTGTGGAAGGACCTCGCCGAGCTCGGATGGCTGGGCCTCGGACTCCCCGAATCGGTCGGGGGCAGCGGCCTCGGCTTCGTGGAGCAGACGATCGTTCTGGAGGAGCTCGGCCGGGCCGTCCTGCCCACGCCGTATCTGGAGACCCTGCTGGCGGCGACCGCTCTCCAGGCGAACGACGACGGCGTCCACGACGAGACCCTCGCCGCGATTGCCACGGGCGGGCTCGCCTTCTCGATCGCCGACCACGAAGCGAGCGGAGACCACCCGCCGGACTGGACCACACAGGCGACGCGACGGGGAAACGGAACGGTTCTGCGCGGCGAGAAAGCCTACGTCCCGTATGCCCCCCTGGTCGAGAGACTGCTCGTGGCCGCCCGCGAGGACGGAGGCGCGCTGGCGTGGTTCCTGGTGGACCTCGGCGCCCCGCTGGAGATCCGGAGCCGTGAGACCATGGACGCGACCCGTCCCCTGTACGTGGTCGAGTTCACGGACACCCCCGCGACCCGGGTCGGCGACTTCGACTCCCTTTCCAAGAAGCTGCAGCCGATCCATTGGGCCGCGCTCGCCGCCGAGGCGGTCGGCGGCTGCGAGCAGGTCCTCGCCGATTCCGTCGCCTACGCGAAGGAGAGGGTCCAGTTCGGGGTGCCGATCGGCTCGAACCAAGCCATCAAGCACAAGTGCTCGAACATGCTGGTACGCACCGAAGGGGCCCGTGCGATCACCTACCACGCCGCCCGGGAGCACGATGCGCGGGGGGACGAGGCGATGCTCGCCGCGTCCATGGCGAAGGCCCACGCGACGGAGGCCTACCGCGAGGTGTCCAGCGAGGGAATCCAGATCCACGGCGGTGTGGGCTTCACGTGGGAGTTCGATTGCCACTTCTTCTACAAGCGCGCCCGCGCCAACGAGATGGCGGGCGGGCACCCGGACCAGCACCGCGAACGGGTCGCGGCAGGAGCGAGGCTGTGAGCGAGCTCGAGCCCACCGAGGTTTCCGACTGGCGCGCCGCGCTTCGGCGTTGGCTCGAAGCCAACGTCCCGAGCTGGTGGCAAGAGGAGTTCGCGGCGACCCCGTTCGAGATTCCGGAGCGGCGCTTCGACGACATCCGGGCCTGGCAG
>JANQME010000321.1 GCA_028280205.1 Longimicrobiales bacterium | reverse complement strand
CCTACGCCGACCCCGAAGGACCGACAATAGAGCGTGCGATGAACGCGAATGGCGGGATGAGCGGACGGATACACCGGATCGGCGCGGTGGGTGTCGCGGTGGCGGGTCTCGTGCTCGTGTCTCTCGCCTGCTCGGTGGAGTCGACCCCGAGTGGCGCGATCGCGACCATCGATAGGTGCGAGCCCCGCGCGTTCCCGTTCCGGGACGGGCGCAACGCGCCCGAGGTGACCCACATCGGACTCGAGGTCCAGGACACGGGGATCGTCGTGGTCGCGACGGTGATCGATGCTCAGGGCTCCGAGAACCTGCGCGACGTCCCGCAGCGTATCGGCGTCTTTCCCGACGACGGCTGTCTGGGCACGCCGGTGAACATCGAGAACGACCTCGCCGAGAGCGGGGTCGAGGAGACGTTCGGCCCGATCGTCCCCTCGACCGACGAGCTCTACGCCCGGATCGCCGCGGCCCCCTTCGACTGGCCGGTCCGCGTCCGCTTCCTCGACATCGACGGCAACGTCACCGAGGGCAACGCGCGGGCGTGGCTCATTCGCTGACGGGCCTCGTCACGACCGGGTTATCCCAGTCCTGCGCCGAGGAGATGTTCGGGTAGCCCCAGTCCTCACCGTTCCACCCCTGGAAGCCGTCCATGCGGAAGGTCCACAGCCCGGTCGACATGTCGCTGATGACGATGAGGCCGTCCTCGTTGCGGACGTCCACCCCGAAGGCGCCGTTGAACTGGCTGTACCGGTCGGTGTTCGGCGGCCCGAGGTAGGTGTCGTAGTAGCCCACCGTGACCGGGTTGTGGGGGTCCTGGAGGTTGAAGATCTGGAGCCCGTCCAGGTAGCCCGAGACGAAGACGTACGGCCAGCGCACTTCGTGGTTGTGCACCAGGTGGCGCCAGTCCGCGGTGAAGGCCGAGATCGGGGAGCGCACGTTCTGCACCTCGCCTTCGAGCGCCGGCTGGAGGTCGAAGATGCGTAGCGGCGCGTACTGGTATTCGGTCTCCGCGATGACGTAGCGGCCGTCCGGGCTCGGGGTGAAGGTGTGCCCGTAGCTCACCCCGCTCACGCCCGTCAGCGTGATGCGGAGCTCGGGGTTCTGGAGGTCGGTGACGTCGTAGATGTAGTAGCCGCCCGTCCCCCCACCGTAGAAGCGATCCTCGCCGGTGTCGGGGTGGTAGCCGACGTAGAAGTCGTGGTAGCCCCGGCCGCTGCCCCGACCGAGCGGGCTCTCCGGGACCGGGACCATGCCGACGCGGGCGTTTTCGAGATCACCCTCCACGATCATACCCAGATCGTAGATGAGCGCGCCGGGCGCGTTCGCCGTCGTGAAGAGGTAGATCCGGTCGTTCTGGTGCTTGTAGATGAAGATGTTGTGGAAGCCGCCGGGCGTCTCCGGCTCGTGGATGCGCGCCACTTCGCGCACGGTCGACGCATCCGGAAGGTCGGTCACGTCGAGGATCACCGCCCCGAGGTCGTTGTTCGGACCGCCCGACCCGAACTGGAGCGACTGGACCAGATAGTACCGGTCGTTCCACTTGAAGTGCTTCACGTCCATCCCGCCGGTGCGCTGGTGGAGATCCTGGTTCTCGATCCTCCACTCGTAGAGCAGCTCCGGCCGCTCGGGATCCTCGATGCTGATGATGTCCGTGCCCTTCGGCCCTTCCGTCCCGTAGACCATGCGTGCCACGTAGGCGTAGGGCCGATCCATCTCCTGCTCGACGTCCATGTCCGCCACGGAGAGGCGAGCGCCGAGCGGCAGGTGACCCAGGACCTCGATGTTGTCGCTGCCGCGCTGAAGCGGAGACCACGGGACCTCCTGGCCGGAGATCGGAGAGGCCGGGGCGGACGCGAGGAGCGAGGCTGCGAGGGCGGTCGACGCAGCGGCTGCGCGGAGGCGGATGGAGGTCATCGGTACGTCCTTCGGGGATTCGACGGCGAGCGGCGGAAAAAGTGGCCGGCGCCGCGCGAAGGGGCAACGGGACGGATGTTCGCGATCGTCGGCCGGTGTACATTGAGAATCCGGTTCGGACCGCACCGTCGCCCACGTCCGGCGCCCTGCACCGAAGTACCCCAACATGATCGTCGACCCCAGCATCTTCCTGCTCCAGACGGACCCCGGCGCCTTCGCCATCGGCGACTTCTGGAGCCTCACGCAACAGGCGGGCCCCCTTCGCTGGCCGATCTTCTTCGTGCTCGCTTTCGGGCTCGTCCAGGTCTTCCTCAAGGTCTGGGAGCTGATCCGGGACCGTTCGGTGTCGCGGGCGCTGCACCGCGCCGACCTCGCCTCCATGTCGCTGCCCCAGATCGCGCGGCTGGTGGCGGGTCAGAAGGCGAGCATGCTGGCGTCGCTCCAGTCGACAATGCTCAACGTCTTCCAGACGCGGCCGGGCGAAGGTCTACTGCACGACGAGATCAGCAATTTCGTGACCTTCCAGCAGGACCAGTTCGCCGTCTTCCGCCGGCGCATGGACTTCCTCTCCGACACGGCCGGCGCGCTCGGGCTCATGGGGACCGTCTGGGGGATGTTCACCGTCTTCTTCCAGGGCTCGGCGGAACAGGACGTGATTCTGCGCGGCATGGGGATCGCGCTCATCACCACGCTGCTCGGGCTCGTGGTGAGCATCATCCTGAACCTCGCGGCGACCGAGCTGTCGACCTTCTTCTCGAAGCGGCTGGAGCAGGTCTCGCGGAAGTCCGACGAGCTCCGCTTCCGCCTCATGGAGCTGGCTCCGGCTCCGGCACCAGCTGGTGCGCCGATTCGAGAGGCCGTCCCGGCGGCCCCGGCCCCGGGTGGCGCGGAGGGCCGGGAGGACGCGCCACGAGGGGCACAGGCCGAAGTGGTGGGCGCTCCGGCAGACCCCGCTTCTTCGGCGGAGACCGAGCCCGCGGCGGCAGGGGCGCGGCCGGCTCCGGAGACCGCCTCCGCACCGGAGCCGACACCGGCGCCGGTTCCGTGGCGGCACGTGCAGCTCGAGGACGTGAACGGTGCGTATGCTGCGGGCAGTCGACTCGACCCACTCGCGCTGATCGTCCGCACGGCCGACGGCACGCCGGCCGCCGACGTGCCGGTTCTGGTCACCGTCGTGGGCGACGGGGGCGCTCTGGACGGGGGAAGCCCGAATGCCCGCGCCACCTCGGACGAGGGCGGGCGCATCTCCCTTTCGGCCACGATGCCGGAGCGCACGGGCACGTTCGAGATCGACGTCTCGATCTCCGATCAGCCCGGACCGCCGACCCGTCTCCGCCTGCCCGTGCGGGCCGCCGATCCGGCCCGCCTCGAGGCCCGGGGCAACCACCAGGCAGCGGTCGCGGGGATGCGGCTGCCGCTCCCGCTGCAGGTGCGCGTCCTCGACCGGTACGGCAATCCGGTTCCCGACGTCGACGTGGAGTTCGCGGTGGAGGAAGGGGAGGGCCGGCTGGGGTCGGGCACGTCGTCGTGCCGTGCCGCGACGGACGCGACGGGCGTCGCGTCCACCCCGTTCGTCGTTGCGAGCGAGGCCGGACCGAACCGCGTGCGTGCCCGCGTCGACGGCGCCACGGAGGGCATCGAGTTCACAGCCTTCGGGACGGAGGTCTGACGGGGCCGTGGGGACGTCCGGGTTCATCGTTCGCTTCGTCGACGTCGTGCTGATCCTGCTCTTCGGCTTCATCAGCATCTCGAGCGTGCGCGCCACCGAGGTCGAGCTTGCGACCAGCACGGAGACCCCGGCGCCGCCTCCCGACGTCGAGGAGGCCGTCTTCGTGGCGATCCGGCCGGACGGGACCTTTCTCGTCGAGGACGAGCAGGTCGAGATCCGCGGCGCGCGCGCTCTGCTCACGTACCTGTCGGCCGAGCTGGCGACGTACGGCGACACCCCGGTGAAGGTGCGCATCCGCGCCAGCCGCACCGCGCCCATGCGCTACCTGGTGGATGCGGCCCGTGTGTGCGACGAGCTCGGGGTCGCGAAGGCTCTCGAGGTCGAGATGGCCGAGGGGGGCGGCTGAGATGGCATCGCGCGGCTTCCTGATCCGGTTCATCGACATCGGACTCATCGTCCTCTTCGGCTTCCTCATGATCTCGGACATCGATCGGTCGGCCCGGGTGGAGCTGGCCGACACCGCCGCAGAGCCCGACACCGTCGAGGAGCAGGAGGAGGAACGCGCCTTCGTGCTGGTGGCGATCGGTCCCGACGGTGCGTACCGCGTGTCCGACCCCCGGTCGGAAGAAGAACCCGTGATCGCCTCCGGCCCGGTCGAGCTCGGTGAGGAGCTGACGCGACGGAAGGAGCTGATGGCGGAGCGGAGCACCGACGTTGTCGTCCTCCTACAACCCGATCCGGCCTCGCTGGTACAGCACACCGTCGACGCCATGGACGTCTGCGACCGGCTCGCCCTCGCGAAGAGCCTCCGGATGGACATCGAGGTCGTATCGTGATCCGCCCCCAGCCCCGTCCCTCCAACGCGGTTCCGCGCTTCGTGGCGATCGTCGTGACGGCTGTGCTCCTCGTGGGCGTCCAGATCGGCCTCCAGGGTCTCGCCGTCCCCGCCTTCGCGTCCGGACGCTCGATGATCCGGGAGCTCGATCCGCTCATGCTCGAGCGCTTCGCCGTTCCCCCGGAGCCCGAGCCGAGCGAGGATGTGCCGGCCGAGGAGGTGCCCGAGCCCGAGGAGGTCGCCAGCCTGTCGTTCGAGCAGGAGGTCGGCCGGGCCGTCGAGCAGCTCGACGAGCTGTTCGCCTCGGAGGGAGCCCCGCCGACGCTCGAGCGGTCTCCGTCCACGCCGACCGGGGGGGGCGGCCCCGGGATCGCCGCCGCCGCTCCCGACGAGCGCTTCGAGTCGCTCTTCGGGGCCGGAGCCGGTGCGGGGGTCGCGGCCGGCCGGCCGGGGGGCGCACGACCCGCGCGAGCCCGGGCCGGAGCGGGTGGCCTCGGGGTCGGGATCGAGATCGAGGAGCGGCCGGCCCCCGCCGGGGAGCCCGCGGATCGACCCGGCCCCGAACCGGGAGGGCCGGACGTCGCGGTCCGAACCTCGACGACACGAGACGGTCCGGACGGCGAGGAGCTCGAGATCGAGGCGCGTGTCGCCGAGTCGTTCGACGAGTCCGCCGCGGCCCGCCTCGGGAGCTGGATGCGCGCGAACCCCACCGAGCTGCCCGTGGGCGTGCGCGTGCACATGAACTACGAGCCCTCGTTCCTGACTTCGGCGACCGACTTCAGCACGGACGGACGCCGCTTCGAGCTCTTTCTGATGTTCAACGAGAGCCTCCGCGAGGTGCACGTCGTGCTCGTGGAAGGGAGCCGCTCGGTCTACCTGATCGATCGCGGCTTCCAGGAGCAGAGCCGGTCGCTGCGTGAAGGGAGCGTGCGCCG
>JANQME010000387.1 GCA_028280205.1 Longimicrobiales bacterium | reverse complement strand
CACCGAGAACAGCCCCGCCGTGAGCGTGACGAGCGCGACGATCGCCGCGACGTGAAACGGGCCGAAGCTCCCGGTGAGGCGGTACAGGAAGAGGGCCGTGACCGAGAGCGCGACCATCGAGGTCGCGTAGACGTGGCCCCACGTCCGATGCCAGCGGGTCCCCTTGCGGAGCAGGAGGACGACGGCTCCCGAGCCGAGCGCAACGAGGCTGAAGGCGACGTGGACGGCACCGAGTGGGCTCACAAGGGGACTCCGGCGGCGCGAGGGGGACGAGCAGCTTCGAGACGAGTACGCGTGCCGACCCGGCTTCCTTCAACTCCCGTCGGAGCCGTCGACGCCCGTGCCCGGTTCGCTCCGCCGCATCCGCACCACACCCTCCTGGGCGACGCTCGCGACCAGCTCCCCTTCCCGGGTGAAGAAGGTGCCCCGGCTGAAGCCCCGCCCCAACCCGGACGCCGGGCTGTCCACGACGTAGAGAAGCCACGCGTCGGCACGGAACGGACGGTGAAACCACAGGGCGTGGTCCAGGCTCGCCACCATGACCCGCGGATCGCGGAAGGTGAGCCCGTGGGGGCGCAGCGCGGCCCCGAGCAGACCGAAGTCGGACGCGTAGGCGAGCACCGCCTGGTGGTCCGTGGTGCCCCCCTCGATCCGGCCGTTCGTGCGAATCCAGTACATCTGCCGGGGAACGCCGGGCTTGGGGTCGAAGGGATCGACCGCGTCGACGGCACGGATATCGAGCGGGCGGTCCTGGGTCAGGACGCCCCGGAGCGCCCGAGGGATCTCCTCGGCGTGCTCGCGAATGGTCTCCAGCTCCGGGCGGAAGGCGTCGGGCGGCGGCACGCTCGGCATCTCCATCTGATGCGACACGCCCTCCTCCCGTCTGTGGAAGGACGCGGACATGTTGAAGATCGCCGCCCCGTTCTGGATGCCCGTGACCCTGCGGGTGGCGTAGCTGCGGCCGTCGCGCAGCCGATCGACGAAGTAGACGACCGGCAGCGACAGGTCGCCCTCCAGGATGAAGTAGCCGTGCAGCGAGTGCGCGGACCAGTCGGCCTCGACCGTCCGACGGGCCGCGACCAGCGACTGAGCGAGGGCTTGGCCCCCGTAGATCCGGCCCGTTCCGATGTCGCGGTTCGTGCCGCGATAGATGTTGAGCTCGATGTTCTCGAGGTCGAGGAGCTCGACCAGACTGCATACGGGTTCGTCCGGCATCGGGCCTCGCGGCCGGGGAAGCAGCGGTGTAGGACGGTGGAAGATAATCCCACGGCATCACCGGGAGACCGCCGGAGGGGCGGCGGTCTCCCCGATGGAGTGCCCCGCCGGCCTCAGTGAGCCGAAACCAGCTCCGGCTTCCGCTCCGTCTCCGCGGTTGCGAGATCCCGCATGCCGCCGTCCGAACCTGCCGAGGTCTCGACCGCGGCGCCCTTCGCCCCCCGCGGGGCCGTGATCGCTCCGCTCACCACGTCCTCCCAGTGGAGAGCCCCTGAGTAACGCTGCGCAATCTGGCCCTCGTCGTCCATGCGGAAGAGATGGACCCACCCGTGATCGAGCAGGGTCCGGACGTTCTCGTGGCGTAGGAGGACCTCGTTCATCGCATCGACGGGAGCCTCGATCACCACGTTGAGTCGAATCGGATCATGCTGGAGCCGCTCGCCGTCGTGGAGCGACTGCCAGGGGAGCCCGACACGCAGGTCCCCGCCGTGGCCCTCGAGCACGCCCACCCTTCCCACCACGTTGTGGAGGGTCTTGTTGCCCGAGCCGAAGACCTCGTTGTCCACGGTCGAGGCGTAGTACTGCAGGTTGATCCAGCTCGCGACGACGAGTGGCGCCGTCATGATCAGCTCCAGCACGCCGAAGCCGTCGTCCTCCTTCCAGTCGTACGAGTGAAGGAACGATCGACCGGCGAGGTCGACCCCGGCGGTGCGCGACCGGGGGGCGACGACGAGCGCCGAGCACCCGGCCAGGCCCCACTCAGGCCGGGTCTGCGCCCAGTCCTTCCCCCGGAACCGGATCGCCTCGTGATGGGAGCGAGCCCCTTCGGGCAGCAGTCGCGCCGCCCGCTCCGAGCGGGTCCCCCGCCCGGCCTCGGCCAGCCGCTCCTGCAGTCGGGCTACATCGGCCGCGTGGCTCTCCGGGACGTTGTCCAGGTCGTAGAGGGTCAGATCGTCGGTCGTCGTGTCGTGGACACCGGGGACGAACACGGTGTCCACCGGGATGTCGATGCCCCGCTCGGCCAGGCCCGCGCGGACCCTCGCGTCGTTGAGTGTCTCACACGCGATCCGGGCATTCGGCTCACCGGTCCGCCCGCCACACGCGCCGCAGTCCAGACCCGTCGCGTGAGGGTTGTTCACGGAGGTCGAGCCGTGTCCGGCGAAGAGGACGATCCGAGCGAATCCGTCGGTCAGTGACATCCCCCGCAGCGCTCCTTCGGCGATCGGGATCGCCTCGGCGAGCGTGAGTGCGTCGACCACATCCGGCCGAAGCGCCTGTGATCCCCGTCGGCCGAGCCCTTCCGAGCGCGGATGGGCGACCGGGCGTGTAACCCCGAACGCATCGGTGAGCAGCTTCGGCAGATACGCGAGGCCCAGGGGGCTGACGAAGCTGAAGCACGAGACCGCTCCGGACTTGAAGGCGTTCCATGCCCGATCGAATTCGTGCCCGACCCGACGGCGCTTCAGGGCGGCGTCCTCACGGGCGGGATCGGCGATCGTCTCCCTGGTGGCGAACGCCGGCGGTATCAGAACCGGGCAGTGGGCACCGGCGGTGTCGTGACCCAGTCGAGTGTAGTCGACTCCGAAGCCGAAGAAGCCAGCGAAACCGAGCGTCTCGACCCCGTCGCCGGTCGCCTCGAGGTGCCGTCGGAACGGCTCGGACCGGACGTCGATGCAGAAGACCGCCTGGACGTCCGGACGTCCCGCTTCCACGTCCCGCCTCGACCCCCGGAACGCAGCCACGAGCCGACGCTGCTCGGACCGCTCGTACGCAGCCTGCAGGACGAGCTCCCGATCCAGATCGGCTCGGGGCTTCACCGTATCCACCGCCGACGCGAGGCGCCCGCGAGCGATGTTCCAGGACTGACGGATACGGGGGCCGTCGAGCGTCTCGAGGAGGGCGTACTCCCAGACGATCAGAATGGAAAGGAAGTCGAGGAGCAGCTCTTCGGGCTCCTGCTCCCGAACCGAGCGCTCGAAGTCGATCCGGGCCGCGAAGGCGGCCCATCCCCCGCAGCGAATCAGAAGGCGATGCAGGTAGCCGTCGAGCACGCTCGAGGGCACACCGAGTCGTTCGAGGGCCCGACTCGCCGCCGCCAGCGGCTCGCGGGGCAGCGTGGCCACGACCGTCCGGAAGCCGCTCAGCCCCGCGACCTCGGGCGATCGATCGATCACGGCCTCGACACGCCACGATTCGTAGAGGGAAACGGTGCCGTCCTCGACACGCCACGGGGCTTGTCCCTGGTCGAAGTGCGCGGAGGCCCAAGCCGAGACCCGGTCGGTCGCGAAGCGATCCCAGGCTTCCCCCGTCACCGTGCGTGCCACGTCCGCGACCGTCTCCACATCGGGCGAAGCGGATACAGGGCTCGACTCCGCCTGCTGACGGGCGCACAGGAGAAAAGCCTCGACGTTCTCCGGCTCGAAGTGTCCCAAGCGCGATGCCTGTTCCTCCAGCGCGTCGGCCAGGTCGGCTCGCGTCATTCGCCCCTGATCGAAGGCCTCGAGGTAGAAGGACGCCGGCATCGTCGTACGAACGCCCCCGACCCGGTCGAGTCGGGCCGCGGCCTCGGTGAAGTCCTGATCGGCGAGACCGAGGTAGGGATTCACGGCGACAAAGCTGTCGAGCGGCCAGACCGGAGCGATCGTGGCACAGGCGCGCCGCATAGCGGCCGTATACTCCGTGTCGTCCGCGCGCGACGCTGCGGTCGTGGGCTCGTCGGCACGGTGGGCCGTTGCATCCGGATGCTGAGGATCGGTCGCGAGCCCAGCCGTAGGAGAATCGCCGGGAAAGCCGTAGGCGGCTTCGAGCGGAGCAGTGCTTGGTTTGCGCATGAGGGAACTGGAAGGAGGAGTCTGGATGAGTTTGCCGAGGCGTGGACGGCGATCAGGCGCGGCGGAGGGCCCCGACGAGACGGTCGAACGCCGCGTTCGCGTAGAGGCCGTTGCGGAGGTGGACGTACGCGGCTCGAGTACGAGGCGACTCGAAGGTGGGGAGCATCATCTGAGCGACGATCGCGCCCGCAAAGGCGAGCAGCACGACGACGGCGGCGGCGAGCGAGGCCAGATGTGGCTCACTCGGAACCGGGAGGGCCGCCTCGAGGACCCGATGGGCGGCGGACTCCATCCCGAAGAAGGCGACCGCGATCACGCCGGCGGCGAGCGCCGTGCGGACGGCACCGGCCCGCGTCGCCGCAGAGTCGAGCACCGGGAGCAGGAGCTGCGCGAGCCCGAGGACGATCACCGCCCCGACTGCGAACAGCTCGGGGCGCTCGGAGGGCTGGACACCCATGACGCCCGCGACCGCGAGGTAGACGACGAGCGACGCAGCGAAGCTCACGGCGATACGGAGTGGGCTGCGAAGGCGGGCGGGGACCGGGACGTGCCGGGCGCGTGCGACATCCACGGCACTGCCCGACGAGAGGAACGCGTGAGCCTTGTAGAACGAGTGCCCCACCAGGTGTAGAACCGCGGCGGCGTAGACACCCAGACCCGCGACAAAGAGCGTGAAGCCCATGTGGGCGGCGCTCGAGTACCCGAGGGCGACCTTGACGCTCGGCTGGGTGAGCAGCACCAGGGAGGCGAAGACGGCCGTGAAGCCTCCCACGGCAACCAAGAGGACCGCTGCGCCCGGCGCGAGCTCCATCACGGCAGCGAAGCGCAGCACCAGGAAGGGACCGGCATTGAGGATCCCCGCGTGGAGAAGCGCCGACACGGGTGTCGGTGTCTCCATCACTTCGACCAACCAGCCGTGGGTCGGGAACTGCGCCGACTTGAAGAGGGCTGCGACCGCCAGGAGGAACGCGGCCACGTGGACCGACAGACCCACGCCGGGCACGCCCGCCCCGGGGGTCGCCTCCGTAGCGGCTCCCAGGAGCGCGCCGAGATCGGCAGTCCCGAACGCGCGGTAGAGCAGCAAGAAGGCGAGCAGGAGGGTCGCGTCTCCGATCCGCGCGACGATGAACTTCTTGGTCGCCGCGATGCGGGCGCGCGGGCGCTCGGGATAGAAGACCAGGAGACCGTGGAGCGCGAGGCTCGTGACGACCCAGGCCGCGAAGAAGAGCGGGAGGCTGCCCGCCAACAGAAGGAGCTGGACAGCGCCGAGCGTCGCGCCGAGCCGACCGAGGAACACGGGCCGGCGTGGATCCCCCTCCAGGTAGGTGCGGGAGAAGCGCACCAGCACGACGCCGAGGAGAGAGACCATCGCGTAGAGCACCACGTTGAGCGCGTCGGCGCGGAGCGAGAGGCCGAAGCCCCGGACGTCCAGAGCGGGGGTTGCAAGCGCGCCGCCGACCGCGACCGCGGCGGCCAGCATGGCGGCGACCGGTACGGTGACCCACACCGCCCAGCCCACCAGGCTGGAGAGGGCGGTCGGTCGGAAGCGGGACGCCATCGCCGTGGCGAGCATCAGACCGATGGGGGCCAGGGCGACCATCGGAATCCAGGAGGCGGACGTGCCGTGCATGAGGTGCGATTCTCCATCCGTGCGGGAAAGACTTGCACCTATCTTCACGAGGCTAGACTATTGTGTCCAATTCAAGTTACTGGATAAAACGTTCATAATTTATGAATAACCTGATATCTCGTCGCCTGAACTACCACCACCTCCGGTACTTTCGCGCGGTCGCCCGGGAGGGGAATCTGACGCGGGCCGCGGAAGCGCTCCACGTCTCGCAGTCCGCGGTCTCCGTGCAGATCCGCAAGCTCGAGGACGCGCTCGGGCACGACCTCTTCGATCGGCGGGGTCGCGGGCTGGAGCTCACGCCTGCCGGGCGGACCGTCCTCGACTATGCGGACTCCATCTTCGGCCTGGGTGACGAGCTCATCAGCGTGCTCGGCGAGGAGGGTGCCGCACGGCGCGTCCTGCGCGTGGGTGTGCTCGCCACCCTCTCGCGCAACTTCCAGATCGCCTTCCTCGGCCCAGTGCTGAACCGCGACGATATCGCGCTGCAAATACGCTCCGGCTCCGTCCGCGAGATGGTCGCGCACCTCGAGGCCCACCGGCTCGACGTGGTGCTCACGAACTTCCTTCCGCCCAGGGACGACGACTCGACGTGGCTGCCGCACACGATCGACGAGCAGCCGGTCAGCCTCATCGGTCGGCCCACGGACCGGCCGGAGCGCTCGCTGGAAGAGCTGCTGGCCGAAGAGCCGGTCGTGGCCCCGACCGTCGAATCCGGCATCCGGACGCGCTTCGACGCCTTCGCCGCCCGCAACGGCGTCGAACCCCGCATCGTCGCGGAGGTGGACGACATGGCGATGCTCCGCCTCGTGGCGCGTGCGCACGAGGGGATTTCGGTCCTGCCGCCCATCGTCGTGCACGACGAGCTGGAGAACGGCTCCCTCGTCGAGCTCGCCCGCGTTCCCGGGCTCGTCGAGTCGTTCTACGCCATCACCGCACCCCGACACACACCGGACGAGCTGCTCGTAGCGCTGGTGCGCACCGCAGAGAACGCCCGACACGAGTAGGCCCGGGCCCGCCCGCCGTTCTGGTTCCAGTCAGCGGTACGCGTCGCCCCGAGGAGGGACCGGACGCGCAGCGTCCGGGCGAAGCGCCCCAAAGAGGGGCGACGCGTACCGCTGACCCACCCCCTACTCC
>JANQME010000349.1 GCA_028280205.1 Longimicrobiales bacterium | reverse complement strand
CTCGACCGATACCTCGCCCGCCAGGCGGACGAGCCGCGGTATGCGCGGGGCGCGTGGGGACGCGCCCGCTTCCTGGTCGAGGCGGGGTGGGATGCGCTCAGGGCCGGTGTGGTGCTGCGCTGGGAAGTGTGGAGGGAGGATCGGCGCCCCGGCGGGGCGGCCGCACGACTCGGGACGAGAGGGGAGGGGAAGGGAATGTCGATCGATGCGACGATGCGGGACCTGAAGCAGGCGGTGCGCAGCCTCGGGCGGAGCCCCGGCTTCGCCGCCGTCTTCGTGCTCACCCTCGGTCTGGGGATCGGAGCCAACACCGCGATGTTCAGCGCGGTGAACGCCGTGCTCCTGCGCCCGCTTCCGCACGAGGACGGTGACCGACTGGTCTACCTGCGCCATCACGCGGAGCGGGTGGGGATCGAGAATGCGCTCTTCTCGGTTCCGGAGATCGACGACTACCGCCGCGGGGTGCCATCCTTCGCTTCGGTGGCCGAGTTCTCCGCGCTGACCTTCACGATGCTCGGCCACGACACCCCGCGTCGGGTGCGCGCCGGGATCGTCACGGGCAACTACTTCGGCGTGATGGGGCTGTCTCCGACGCTCGGACGTACGATCGGGCCGGAGGACGACGGCGAGGGTGCCGCATCGGTGACGGTGCTCACCGACGACTTCTGGCGTCGGGTCTTCGGTGGCGATCCCGAGGTCGTGGGCCGTACGGTCGAGGTGAACGGCCGTTCCACGATGATCGTCGGTGTGCTCGAGTCCGCGCCTCCGTACCCGGAGCGCACGGACGTGTACGTGAACCTCTCCACCAGCCCGCACCACCTCGACGCCACCATGCAGCACGACCGCGTGCATCGCATGACCGAGGTCTTCGCGAAGCTCGCCCCCGGCGCCTCCGTCGAGTCGGCCGCCACGGAGGTCGACGCCATCACGAGCCGGATCCACGCGGACTATCCGGAGGCATACGACGAGGGCTCCGGCTACTCGGTGCGCGTGACGCCGCTCAAGACACAGCTCACCGCACGCGCCCGACCGACGCTGCTGCTCCTCCTCGGAACTGCGGCTATGGTGCTCGTCATCGCGTGCGCCAACCTGGCCAATCTCACCCTGACCCGGGTCCTGCGTCGCGACCACGAGATGGCGATCCGGGTCTCGCTCGGCGGGAGTCGGGCCACGCTGCGACGACAGCTCCTCACCGAGAGCCTCGTGCTCGCCGCGCTCGGGGCCGGACTGGGGATCGTCATGGCGTCGGTGAGCCTCGACCTCCTGGTGTCGTTCGCCGAGCGCTTCACCTCGAGGGCGTCCGAGATCGTGCTGGACGGGACCGTCTTCGGCTACGCGCTCTTCGCGGCCGTGGCGGCCTCGGTCTTCTTCACGCTCGTGCCGTCGCTGCCCGACGGTTCGGGCGCCGGCTCGACGCTCACCCGGGCGGGCACGCGCTCCACCGGGAGCTCCCGCGCGCGGCGCGCGCAGCGCACCCTCGTCGTGGCGCAGGTCGGCACCTCGTTCGTGCTCCTCATCGGAGCGGGGCTCCTCCTGCGTACCATGATGCATCTGGGCCGGATCGATCCCGGCTTCGACACGGCCGCCGTCCTCACGATGGACATCCCGGCCAACCAGGATGGGCGCTCCGGCGACGAGATCCGCAACCACTACCTGTCCATTCTGGAGGACGCCCGGGCGCTCCCGGGGGTCCGCAACGCAGCGCTCACGAACATCGTGCCGCTCCGGAACGGACTCGGTTCGTTCACCACCCAGTTCGAGATCGGCGTCGAGGGCTTCGAGCCCGCGCCGGGCGCTCCGGCCCCGCGAGCCGACTTCCGCGTCGTCACGCCCGACTTCTTCTCCACCATGGGCACGGAGCTCGTGCGCGGGCGCGAGTTCACGACCACCGACTTCGAGGAGAGCCAGCCGGTCGTGATCATCAACGAGTCGATGGCACGGGCCTACTTCGGCGACCGCGACCCCGTCGGCCGGCGGATCGCCTGGACCGACGAGGTGATGAAGTTCCTCGGGGTGACGCCGGAGCTGCGGACCGTCGTCGGCGTGGCCGCCGACACGCGCGACTACGGGCTGGACGAACGGGTCGTGCACGTCATGTACAACCCGTATCCCCAGGTGCGCTGGACCGGATCGCTCGTGGTGCGGGTCGACGGGGATCCCGACGCGGTCCTGGCCCCGCTCCGCGAGGTGATCCTCTCGCACGATCCCAACCAGCCGATCAACAACGTGGCCACGCTCGAACAGCTCGGGGAGCGGTCGGTCGCGGGGCGCCGGCTCAACACGATTCTCCTGGGCGGCTTCGCGCTCCTCGCCCTGCTCATCGCGGCCGTCGGGATCGGTGGCGTCCTGGCCTTCTCGGTGGGGAGTCGGATGCGCGAGTTCGGTGTGCGCAGCGCGCTGGGCGCGGCCCGCCACCAGGTGTGGGGCGGTGTCGTGGCCGAAGGGGCGTCGCTGGCCGGTCTGGGCCTCG
>JANQME010000344.1 GCA_028280205.1 Longimicrobiales bacterium | reverse complement strand
GCTGTACGAGGAGCCAACGGTCGGCCACGCTCTGCACGCCGGCCACGAACGTGAACGATCGAAGCCAACCGGGCAGGCGTTCTCGGACCGCCGCGCTCGGCTCGGGCCGGGTCGCCTGAGTCCACGAAGCCGGTTCGCTTCCGAACGCGGAGCGAGATCCCGAGCCGAGGTCGAAGTGCAGCAGCGGGTAGCGAAGGCTCGCTGCGATGATCACCCCGTCGTCGAACGGTGTGGCGTAGTCCCGAACCGCCACGCGCCACTCTTCGTTGGTCGTGAAGATCGAGTCGCGGACGTGGAGCGGTTCAGGCCTCCACAGCTCGAGCGCGGAGTGGAAGTAGCGGACGGACTCCCCGTCCGACGATGCGAAGAGCAGGCGCCCACCGGGCAGTGTCTCGACCTCCACGGCCCCGAGTCCGTCGATGGGCAGCGCTTCCACGTACTCGCCGGACGGGTCGAAGCGTGTCAGGACGGGGGCGGCGTCCGCCACCAAGAACCCGCCATCCGGGAGCGCCGCCACCCCCAGGGGCCGCCGGAACTCGCCCGGACCACGTCCGGCCTGTCCCACGATCCGGTCGAATCCTCCATCCCCCGAGTGCAATCGCACCTGGGTCGACCGGGAATCGACGACGACCAGATCTCCGTTGCCGAGGACCACGAAGTCGTCGATCCCGGTGATCGGAAGACCCTCGGGCTCCTCGAGCGAGATCTCTCGAACGGTCGCGAAGACCTCCTCGAAGTCGAAGGACTCCGCCGGCTCCTCCGACCGCTCGCCCAGACACGCGGCGCACAGGGAGAGCATCGCGAGGGAGGCGGCCTTACCGGCAATGCTCGACATGACCGGGAGTAGACCGGGTGAGCCCTCGGCGCACGCACCCGTCAGCATGCGCAGCTCCACACCTCGACGGTCTCGATCCCGAGCCCGTCCACGCAACGGACGGCGACCAGGCCGTGTGCGACGTCCAGGAGCTCGCGACGCGCGTAGGGCATGCCGTCGAACGTCGCGGGCAAGGTCACGCTCGTGACCTCCCCGCTCCGATGCACGACCAGCCAACTCCGCGTGGACGTCCCAGACAGGATGAACGCCCCGATCCACACCGCTCCCTCCCGATCGGTCGAATCGCAGCACCCTGCCCTCGCCGACATCGAGGAGCAGCAGCGACGAATCGGGCAACAGGACGGCCCCCTGAACCCGGTTCAGCAGCTCCTCGCCGGTCCCGGCCGTGTAGAGCCGTTCAGCCGTTACCTCGCGCACCCCCGACCACTCTCCCGACAGGCGCACGACCTCGACGCCCGAGGGGTCGACGGACACGTCGACCACGAGATCGCTCGCCGGACTCGTGCACGCGGTGAGCATGACGAGGAACGATATCGGCCACCGGTCACGCACCACCCCGCACCCCCTCCACCGTCTGGTACACGACCGGCACGACGATCAGCGTCAGCGCGGTCGCCACGACCAGACCCCCGATCACGGCGATCGCCAGCGGCGCCCGCAGATCCGAGCCGCGCCCGATGCCGAGCGCCATGGGGAAGAGGCCCAGCACCGTCGTGACCGTCGTCATGAGGATCGGACGGAGCCGCACGCGACCGGCCTCGAGGATCGCGTCGCGCAGGCCGCGCCCCTGCCGGCGGGCCTGGTTGATGAAGTCGACCTTCACGATCGCGTCGTTCACGACGATCCCCACGAGAATCACCGCGCCGATGAGGCTCATGGTGTTGAGCCCCTGCCCCGTGAGGACGAGGGCACCGAGCGCGCCGACGAGCGCGAGCGGTACGGCCACGAGGATCGTGACCGGGTGCACGAAGGATTCGAACTGAGCGGCGAGGATCATGTAGACGAGGATCAGCGCGAGGCCGAAGGCGAACGCCAGATCCCGGAAGGAGCGCCGCATCTCCTCGTTCTCTCCGCCCACCTCCCACCGAACGCCCGGCGCGGGCTCCACCCCGGCGAGGGCGCTTTCGATCTGACCGAGCGCGGCGTCCAGCCCGCCCTCCACGACGTCCGCGTAGACCGGAATGACCCGGCCCTGGTCCTCGCGGTGCACCTCGGCGGGACCCACGGCGTCGCGGATCGTGACGAGCTCGCGCAACGGCACACCCTCGATCCTGAGCTCGTCGAGTGTCGAGCGGGCGTAGCGACGCTCCTCGGGGAAGCGCACGACGACGTCGATCTTGCGGTCGAAGTCGACGAACTCGGTCGCGACCCGGCCCCGCATGGCGCGCTCGATGGTCTCGGCAACGATCCGGGGCTCCACCCCGTAGCGGGCACACGCGCCGCGGTCGACCTCGATCTCGATCTGCGGCTGCCCTCGCTCGGTGCCGATCCGGACGTTGCGCAGCGCCGGAACGGCGGCCACCCGGTCGACGATCCGCTGGGCGACCGCGTAGGCGGCGTCGAGGTCTTCTCCCCGCACACGCACGGCGACGTCCGCCTCCGCACCACCGAGCATCGCGCCGAGCGCTGTTGCCTGTCCGGTCTCGACCGAGAGTGCGCCGGTGGGGAAGCGCGCCGCGAGGCTGCGCATCCTACCGGCAACCGGCTCGGTCGGAGCACCGCTCCGGGTGCGCACCTGGAAGGTGGCGGTGTGCAGGCCCGCCGCCGCCTCGTCTTCCGCGTACGCCCGGACGTCGCGGCCCACGCTGGTGAAGACGGCTTCCACCTCCGGGTCGTCGAGCGCGGCGGCCTCGACCGTGCGCGCCGCGGCGTCCGTGGTCTCGAGCGACGTGCCTTCGGCGAGCCTCAGCGTGATCGAGAACGCCCCCTGGTCGACCTCCGGCAGAAGGTCTCGGGGGAGCGTAGCGCCGGCCGCGACCGTGACCGCGAGCGCAACGGCGGAGCCGGCGAGCACACGCCCCGGCCGGTCGAGCGACCACCCGAGCGCCTCGTGGTACACGGCCGCGAAACGCGACAGTGCCGTATCGAACGCCACCAGAAGCGGGGCGGTCGCACGCCCGATCACAGTGCCGACGCCGGAGAGCCAGAATCGGATCAGGTCGACGGCGAGTGTGCGGACGGTGAGGAAGAGCCGAGCGATGCGTCCCGGCCCCTCCGCTGCATCCACCCCTCCCTCGTCCACGTCCGCGTCCGTGCCTCCGAATCGCGCCGCCAGAGAGGGCAGGAGCGTAAGCGCCACGAGGAGCGAAGCGAGCAGTGAAAACGCCACGGCGAGCGAGAGATCCTCGAAGAGCGCCCCAGCGACGCCCTCGACGTAGATGACGGGCCCGAACACCGAGATCGTCGTGAGGGTCGACGCGGTGATCGCGGATCGGACCTCCTCGGCTCCCGCGGCCGCGGCCTCGACCGCGTCCTTCCCCAGCTCCTCGCGGTGGCGGAAGATGTTCTCCAGGACGACGATCGAGTTGTCGACGAGCATGCCGACGCCGAGCGCCAGCCCACCCAGGCTCATGATGTTCAGGCTGACGCCCGCGGCGTCCATCAGGGCGAAGGTGCCGACCACGGAGATCGGGATCGCGATCGCGATCGCCACCGGGTAGCGGGTGTCGCGCAGGAAGAGGAAGAGGACCAGGAAGGCCAACAGGCCACCGAAGACGAGCGCCTGAACGACGTTCGAAATGGAGTCGGCGATGAAGCCGGCCTGGTCGTCGGCGACGTCGACCCGGACTTCCGGGAACTCCTCGGCGAAGTCGGCCAACACCGCCCGCACCTCCCGCGCCACCGCCACGGTGTTCGCTCCGGCCTCCTTGAAGACGAGGAGTCCGACCGACTCGACGCCTTCGTACCGGGTGATCGCCTCCTGGTCGGCGAAGCCGTCCACGACCCGGCCTACGTCGCGAAGCCGTACGACCCGGGTCCCCAACCCGTCTTCCACGGGCTGACGCGTGATGATCACGTCGCCGATCTCCTCGACGGTCCGGAACTCGCCGAGCGTGCGCAGAGGGTAGCGGTAGCGCCCCTGCAGGATCGTCCCGCCGGGCGCGCTCACATTCGCGCGGTCAAGCGCCTCCGCGATCTCCTCGAGCGTCAGGTCGTACGATTCGAGCAGGCGGGGCTCGACCTCGACACGGATCTCCCGGTCGAGGCCCCCCGCGACGGCCGCCTGCGCTACTCCGTCGAGCTGTTCGAGGCGCCGCCGGAAGACCGTCTCGGCGAGCTCCTTCGTGCGCCAGAGGTTCTCGCCCCCCGACACCGACAGCGTCATGACCGGAGCCGACTGGGGATCGACGCGCAGGATCGTGGGACGAGCCACCGTCTGCGGCAGCGTGCCGCGCGCGTTGTCGAGCCGCTCGCGCACGCCGAGCACGGCGAAGTCCATGTCCGTGCCCCACGCGAACCTCAGCGTCACCAGGCTCACCCCGTAGCGCGACGTCGACGTGATGCGCTCGACGCCCGGGACCGCCGCGACGGCGGCCTCGACCGGTTCGGTGATGCGGCGCTCCACCTCGGCCGGCGCGACCTCGGGGTACGCGGCGTAGACGACGAGGCGCGGGTAGCTCACGTCGGGCAGCAGGTCGACGGGGAGCCGGACGTACGAGATGCCTCCGAGCAGGACGATCGCGAGGAAGAGCATCCAGACCGCGACGGGACGCCGGGTGGACGCGCGGGGGAGGGACACGCTCAGCGCTCGCCCAGCGGTCCACCCACCGCCTGCTCGAGCGCGAGCAGGGCGTCATGGAAGGCGTACCGGGCCGTGATGAGCTGACGGCGCGTGTCGGCCTCCTGCTCGAAGGCGGGGCGGAGTTCTTCGAAGGAGCGCGTCCCCAGCCGGTACTCCTCGCGCGCCAGGCGGGGCGCCTCCTGGGCGATCGCGTTCGACCGCTCCGCGAGCCGGTAGCTCGCCCACTCGTTCTCCAGATCGAGCAGACCGCCCCGGATCTGCTCCTCGAGCTCCAGGCGCGCCTGACGATCAGTCTCGCGCTGGTTGCGCAGCTCCACCGACGCCTGCTGCTGCTCGACGGTCTGGGCCGCGAGGCCGCCGAGGACGGGGATCGAGAACTGGAGGACGAAGTTGCCCTCGGGCTCGCTCGCCGTCGAAGGGTCGAAGAGCGCGTTCCCCTGGTTGCGGAAGCTCTGACGGTACAGGCTCACGTTGGCGCTGATCTCTGGCCACCACTGCGATCTCCGTTCGGACAGCCCGAGCTCGGCGGTCCGGATCGAGATCTCCGACTGACGCAGCGTCGGGCTCGTCTCTTCCGCGCGCGACACGAGGACGCTCGCGTCGAGGCCCGACGGATCGAAGAGGGGAAGCGCGACGTCGACCACGTCGATCGGGCGCGTATCCGTCGCGCCCATCGTCGTGCGCAGCGAGAGCAGGGCGCGCGTGTATGCCGTCTCCTGCTGCCGCACCGAGAGCGCCTGCTGCTCGATGGCGAGCTCCGCGTTCAGGACGTCGACCCGCGTCCGCAGGCCCAGCGAAAAGAGCCGCTCGGCCACGTCGAGGTCGATGCGGCGCGCTTCGAGCAGCTCCTCCTCGGCGGCCCGGAGCGCCTTCTGTTCGAGCGCGTCGAGATAGTCGCGCTGCACGGCGATCTGCACGTCAGCGAGGGCGACGGCCTCGGCCGCGTCGCGGTCTTCGTTGACGAGCCGCTGCCGCCGGTGCGCGTGGAAGAGCGAGAGCCCCTGAAACGACCACGAGAGGTCGAGCGAGTGGCGCGTCCGCGAGAAGTAGTTCCACTCGGCCTGGGGGTCGACCCTCGGGTTGCCGAAGTCGTCGAACGCCTGGCGCTGCAGGTTCCCCGTGAAGGCGGTCGTGAACAGGTTCAGGCCGACCTGCGGGAGGAGCTGGTCCATCCAGGTAGCGCGCATCTCGCTCCCGTTCAGCTCGGTCGAGTTGACCGCACGCCTGAGCTCGGGGTTCTGACCGGCTGCGAGGGCGAGCGCCTGGTCGAGGGTCAGGACGAGCGGCGGGGGGTCGCCGGCCGGATCGCTCGGCGGCTCGGGCTCCTGGCTCACGACGGGGAGCGGAGCGAGGAGCACCGCCGCGAGCGCAACCCACGCCCTCATCGCCCCGGCCTTCCACCCGCCGCGGCCACGTCGTCCACGAGTCGGATCGGCGTGTCGTGGCTCAGATAGTGGTGTCCGTCGACGAGCACGACCTCGCCGGGCTCGACCACACCCTGCTCCGGACCCTCGGCGAGGATCTCGACGTGGGTGTCGTTCTCACGGCCCGGGTTCACGTAGCGCCACTTGGCGAGCCCGGCCTG
>JANQME010000329.1 GCA_028280205.1 Longimicrobiales bacterium | reverse complement strand
CCCGATCCTCGTTCTCATCTACCTCGCCTTCCAGAACCAGGGGGTCATCGGAGCGCTCTGGGCCTACCCCGCGGCGCTCACCTTCTACTTCACGCTCGACGAGCGGCCGGCGTGGATCTCGAATGCCGCATTGTTCTTGGTCGTGGTGATGGCTTCCACCAACGTCCTGGAAGGAGACGTGGCGGTCCGGGTGTGGGCCACGCTGGCCGGGGTGAGCATCTTTTCGGCGATCTTCGTCCGCGTGATCGCGCGCCAGAAGGCCGCGCTGGTGGAGCGTGCGGTCACCGACCCGCTGACCGGCTTGCGCAACCGCGCAACGCTCAACAACACGCTCGTGCAGGCGGTGGAACGGGCCCAGCGCACCGGGGCACCCATGACGCTCCTCGCGATCGACCTCGACCACTTCAAGGCGATCAACGACAGCTACGGGCACGACATCGGGGATCGAGTCCTCACCGCGGCCGCCGACGTGATCCAGGAGCGCATCCGGCTCACGGACACGGCGTTCCGGATCGGGGGTGAGGAGTTCCTGATCTTCCTCTTCGGCACCGACGCCGAGCGAGCGGGCGCCGTCGCCGCGGATTTGAGGCGTTCGCTGGAACAGCTCAACCTGCTGCCCGACCGGCCGGTCACGATGAGCATCGGGGTCTCCTCGATCGAGCCCGGCGACTCGTGGGAGACGTGGCTCAAGCGCGCAGACGAGAACCTCTACCAGGCCAAGGTCGGCGGGAGGAATCGGGTCGTGGCGTGAACAGGTTCGAACCACGAGTCGTACGGGGTGAGTGACTCGCGGTGCCCCGTTGACCGCCCCTACGGCCCCGGCGACCGTTACGGGTCCTGTCCATCGCACCGCGGGGAACCCGTGACCGCACCCGAACAGCCCGTTCGCGCCGCGGTCGTCGGCGTCGGATACCTGGGTCGCTTCCACGCGCAGAAGTACGCGGGCGCGGACGGTTGCGAGCTGGTCGCGGTGGTGGACCGGGATCCGGAGCGTGCGGCGGAGGTGGCCGAAGAGGTGGGCGCGGAGCCGCTGACCCGCCACGCGGATCTGGTGGGCCGCGTCGATGCCGTCTCGATCGTCTCCCCGACGCGGACCCACTTCGAGATCGCACGGGAGCTGCTCGCGGCCGGGATCCACGTGCTCGTCGAGAAGCCGATCACGGTCACGGCCGCCGAAGCGGGCGAGCTCGTCGAGCTCGCTGCGGCCGGGAAGCTCGTGCTGCAGGTCGGGCACCTGGAGCGCTTCAACGAGGCCGTTCTGGGGGTCGCACCGCTTCTGAGCGAGCCGCGCTTCTTCGAGGCCCACCGGCTCGCCCCGTTCAACCCGCGCGGGACCGACGTGAGCGTGGTGCTCGACCTTATGATCCACGACGTCGACCTGATCCTGAACATGGTCAAGTCGCCCATCGAGAGCATCGACGCGAACGGGGCCTCCGTCCTCTCCGACGCGCCCGACATCGCGAATGCGCGCATCCGCTTCGAGAACGGATGCGTGGCCAACGTCACGGCGAGCCGGATCACGCCGCGCGTCGAGCGCAAGCTGCGCATCTTCCAGCACCACGCATACATGTCGATCGACCTGCACGCCCGGAAGACCGCGGTCTATCAGATGGGCGGGAAGGGACTCCCGACGCCGCTGCCAGGCATCACGATGCACCAGCAGGCGTATCCCAAGGGCGATGCGCTGCGCACCGAGGTCGAGGCGTTCCTGCACTCCGTGCGCACCGGCGAAGAGCCGGTCGTGACCGGGGCCGACGGGAAGCGCGCGTTGGAGACCGTGGTCGAGATCGCGCGACGGGTCGGGGACGAGAAGGCGGTGGAATCGACGGCCTCGGCCCGGCCGCTCCCGCCCGGTGCCACACTCTACGAAGGCGTGCTCTCGTGATCCCGATGGTCGACCTGAAGGCACAGTACGCCCCGATCCAGGACGAGATCGAGGCCGCGGTGCTCGAGGTGCTGCGCAGCGGCTGGTACGTCATGGGGCCGCACCACGAGGCGTTCGAGAAGGAGGCCGCCGCGTACGTGGGGGTCGAGCACGCGCTCGGCGTCGCCTCGGGCACGGACGCGCTCCACCTCGCCCTGCGCGCGGCCGGCGTGGGCCGCGGCGACGAGGTCGTCACGACCGCCTTCACCTTCGTCGGCACCGTCGAGGCGATCCTCTACATCGGAGCAAAACCCGTCTTCGCCGACATCGACCCGGAGACGTATAACGTCGATCCGTCGATGATCGAGCCGGTCCTGACGTCGAAGACGAAGGCGATCCTCCCGGTGCACCTCTTCGGCCGACCCGCGGACATGGACGCGATCATGGCGATCGGGAAAGCGCACGGGATCCCGATCGTCGAGGACGCGGCGCAGTCGATCGGAGCGCGTTGGGGCGATGCGATGACCGGCGGGATCGGGCGTGCGGGGTGCTTCTCCTTCTACCCGACGAAGAACCTCAACGCGGCGGGTGACGGCGGGATGATCACAACGAACTCCGACGAGGTCGCCGAGCGCGTCCGGAGCCTGCGCAACCACGGGAGCCGTCGGCGCTATCACCACGACGAGGTCGGGTACAACTCGCGGCTGGACGAGGTCCAGGCGGCGATCCTGCGCGTGAAGCTGAAGCACGTGGAGGCGTACAACGAGGGCCGGCGGCGGATCGCCCGACGCTACTCCGAGCTCCTCGCCGACGCCGACGTCGTGACCCCGACGGAGCCCGGGCACGGAAACCACGTCTTCCATCAGTACACGATCCTGTCCGAGCGCCGGGATGCGGTGATGGCGGCGCTGAAGGAGGCGGGGTCGTCGTCGGGGATCTACTATCCGATTCCGCTCCATCGGCAGGCGTTCTGCGCCGAGGAGTACGCGGACGTGACGCTGCCGGTGACGGAGCGCGTCGCGGCGTCGTGCATGTCGCTGCCGGTCCATCCGGAGCTCGCCGCCGAGGACGTCGACCGGATCGCCGCCGTCGTCGCGGAGTCGGCTGTCGCGGTCTGACGCCACCCCCCGCTCCGCGCCCCGGCACTACGCCGGGTCGTAGACCGCCACGAAGCAGTCGCCGTCGTACCAGTGCGGGCTGTCGTACACGTCGAGCCGCCGGGGCGGGTGGGCGGCGAAGAAATCGTCGCCGAACGAGTAGAGGTGCTTCGACGGGTTCGGCTTCGACGGATCGAGCCGCTCCCGGTACGGAGCTGTGACGACGACGAGCTTTCGTGCGATCGAACGCATGTGCTCGAGCAGCGGACCCGGCCGGGCGACATGCTCCAGCGTATGCGAGCAGGTGACGACGTCGAAGCGGTCCGTCACGTCGAGCACGTCTCCCACCCGGTAGCGCACGTCGGGATACGCCGCCCGTGCCTCGTCGGCGTGGGTCGGGTCGATGTCCAGCGCGGTCACGTCCAGCTTGATCTGCGCGTAGCTGACGGGGTGGAAGATCTGGGCAACCAGATTCGACCCCGCCGCGGTGCGCGCACCCACATCGAGCAGCGAGTACCGGACGGTCCCGTCCGTGGCGAGCTCTTCTCGCAGGACGGTGCAGAGGTCCGAGGCGAAGCCGAGTGACTGCGCGTCGGCCCTGATGCGGTCTCGCTCTTCTCCCCGGACACGCACGCTCCGGGCCAGGCGGTCGAAGATCGGCATGCACGAATCTCCCGCACTCTCTCGCGCCGAGCCAGACTGGGCCGGTGTCCCGACCGCCGGAACCGGCCACGCCCGGGGGGTACGCCGCCCCCATGACCGTTCCGGAGATCCGCGTTCGCCGACTCAACGGGAGTACCCCGAGGCCCTCCGGCGATCACGTTCTGTACTGGATGACGGCCACGCGGCGGCTCGGATGGAATTACGCTCTGGAGCGCGCCGTCGAGCACGCGCGGGCGCTCGAGCGGCCACTCTTGATCCTGGAGCCGCTGAACGTCGACTACCGGTGGGCGGCGGATCGTCATCACCTCTTCGTGATCGACGGAATGGCCGAGCACGAGCACGCGCTGCGCGGCACTCCGGTCGCCTACCACCCCTACGTCGAGCCCGAGCCGAGGGCGGGACGGGGGCTGCTGGCGGTGCTCGCCGCGCGTGCGTGCGCGGTCGTCACCGACGACTCGCCGGTCTTCTTCACGCTCCGCCTGCTCCAGGCTGCCGCTCGCCTCGAAGGGTGCGTGGTGGAGGCAGTGGACAGTTGCGGCCTCCTGCCGCTCGCCGCCGCCGAGAAGACGTACACCGCGGCGTACCACATGCGTCGCTTCCTGCACAAGACGCTGCCGCCCCACCTCTCCGAGCCCCCCGCGGCCGACCCCCTGGCGTCCGCCGGTCTGGTCGACGGCGTCGTGCCCGACGACGTCGCG
Organism: Longimicrobiales bacterium; assembly: GCA_028280205.1. GTDB lineage: Bacteria > Gemmatimonadota > Gemmatimonadetes > Longimicrobiales > Gaopeijiaceae > UBA2589. The sequence continues at coordinate 1,964 of JANQME010000329.1, read as the reverse complement.
GAGCGGTGGCCCCGCGCCCCGGCCGCGCTGCTGGGTGAGGACGGCTTGCCGGAGCAGGACGCGATGGTGAAGGCGCTCGCGGACTTCCCGATCGACCACGCGGTCGGGCCGACCGGGCGCCGCGGCGGGCACGCCGCGGCGCGCGCCCGCCTGGATGCCTTCCTGGACGACGGACTCGAGCGGTACGGCGAGGAGCGTCGCGACCCCGACTCGGGTGCGTCGAGCGAGCTCTCTCCGTGGCTGCACTACGGCCACATCTCGACGCACGAGGTGTTCGACGCGGTCGCGACACGGGAGGGGTGGGCGCCGTCCCGGATCTCGCCTCCCCACGACGGGCGGCGGAAGGGGTGGTGGGGGATGAGCGCGTCCGCCGAGTCGTTCGTGGACGAGCTCGTGACGTGGCGGGAGCTCGGCTACGTCTACAACCGTCGCAATCCGGACTACGACCGGTACGAGACGCTACCGGAGTGGGTCCTGGAGACGTTCGAGAAGCACGCCGACGACCCGCGCGAGCACGTCTACTCCTTCGAGGAGTTCGACTCCGCCGCCACGCACGACGAGCTCTGGAACGCGGCCCAGCGCCAGCTCGTCGGCGAGGGCCTGATCCACAACTACCTGCGCATGCTCTGGGGCAAGAAGATCCTCGAGTGGACCGAGCATCCGCGCGACGCGCTCGACGTCATGGTCGAGCTCAACAACCGGTATGCGCTCGACGGCCGCGACCCGAACTCGTATTCGGGAATCATGTGGGTGCTCGGCCGCTTCGATCGCGGCTGGCCCGAGCGCGCGGTGTACGGCAAGGTGCGCTCGATGAGCTCGGATTCGACCCGACGCAAGGTTCGTCTCGACCGGTATCTGGAGCGGTGGGGTGCGCAGGAGAGCTTCGTCTGACCTGCGTCACACGGCGCTCGGTTCCGTCCGACGGACCCAAAATCACGTTGCATGGACAACAGTCCAGGGCGATTCGCGTCCTCCGTCTCACACTTCGGATACCTTGCGGAAACAGAACCGTAACGCTGGCACTGCCGAAGCTGCATGCACCCACCACGCCTCTGGCCCGGAGCTCGACTCGTCGCGGCGTGGGTTCTCGGGCTCGCAGCGCTGGGCGGCCTCCGCCGCGTTCTCGCGGTCGGGACGCACCGCGTTGCGTTCGGCGAGGGTCACATCCGCGTCGTGGGCGGCTGGTGGTCGGCCGACTTCGCCGCGTTCATGACGGGGTTCGGAGCCGCGCTGCTGGGGATCGCGCTCACGGCGGCTACCCTGTCGTGGAGGGCGGGACGCCGCGACCGGGCCGTGCTCCGCTCCAGTCGCGCGTCTCCTCACCGCCGCATCCTCATGTGAGGTCCTCGCGACGATGAGGGGGCTCCTGTGGTCCGTGACCCTCCTGCGCGTCGCGCTCATTCCCGTCTTCGTCTGGCTCGGCCTTCGGGCCCAGGTAGCGTCGGGCGTAGGGGACGATCGGCTGAGCTGGATGGCCGTTGCCGTGTTGGTCGTTATGGGGCTCTCCGACGTCGTCGACGGGTGGATGGCTCGCCGCTGGAACCTCGCGACCCTCGTGGGCGCCACCGCGGATGCGGTCGCCGACAAGCTCGTCCAGGTTTCTCTCGTCGCGTTCTTCGTCCTGAGCGTGGGTCCGGCCTTCCGTCCCATCCCGCTCTGGTTCCTGTTCGTGATCTTCGGGCGGGATCTGATGCTGCTCGTGGGCGTGTCGGTGCTTCGGCTGCGCTACGGCCCGCTCGTCGTCGTGCACCGCTGGCACGGCCGGGCAGCGAGCGCGCTCGTGCACCTCGTGCTCCTGTGGGCCGCGCTGCGTCTGCCGGCCACGCCGATGATCGTGCTCATGGTCGCCACCGGGGTTCTCTCGGTCTACAGCGCGACGCTCTACGCCCTGAACGGCGCCGCACAGGGCCGGGCCGCGGCGCGCCTCTGACCCAGCGCCCGTCCGCTCGTCCGCAGAAGCGGAC
>JANQME010000323.1 GCA_028280205.1 Longimicrobiales bacterium | reverse complement strand
CCCGATCGAACTCGTCCGCAGCACCCTCCACGTCCCCGGACCAGAGGAGGACGCTCCCGTGGTCCGCTGCGATCGCAGCGGACAGGGGGTCGAGCGAGGACGCCCGGGCCGCATCCGTCAGGGCCTCACGGAGCCGGCCCATCTCGGCCAGCACGTTGCCCCGCCAGTGCAGCGCCGGCGCATACGAGCCGTTCAGGTCGAGCGCACGGCTGAGCTCGGCCAGCGCCCCGACTCGATCGCCACGCAGCGCGCGCACGAGCCCGAGGGATGCGTGTGGCTCGGCGAGGTCGTCGTCGAGGGCGATGGCCTGGCGGGCGAGCGCCTCGGCCCGCTCCATCGCCTCCTCGGCATCCGTGGAAGGGACGAGCCGGGGCATGAGCGCCCACGAATCCGCGAGCCCGGCGTACGCCTCGGCGTAGAGCGAGTCGGCCTCGATCGCGCGGTTGAAGAGCTCGATCGCGCCCGGAATGCCCACGGCGTCGCGCCGGCTCCACTGCGCCCGGCCGCGATAGTAGAACTCCTGCGCTTCGGCGGTCGCGACGTACCGCTCGCCCCGGGTCGGCCCGAGGTCGAGCTCGCCGAGGAGTGCCTCGGAGATCGAGCCGGCGATCTCGTCCTGGACGGCGAAGAGGTCTTCCACGGTCCGGTCGTACGTCTCGGACCAGACGTGGAAGCCGGTCTCCGCGTCGATGAGCTGGGCGGTGACGCGTACGTCCGGGCCCGCACGGCGCACCGAGCCCTCGAGGACGTAGGCGACGTCGAGCCGGCCCGCGATGTCGCGGATGTCGTCGTTCTCGCGGAAGGCGAACGAGGACGTGCGGGCCGCGACCTGGAGGCCGTCGACGCCCGCGAGGATGTTCAAGATCTCCTCCGCGACCCCGTCGCCCAGGTACGCCTGGTCGCCGGTCACGCTCATGTCGGCGAAGGGCAGGACCGCGATCGAGGAGCCGGAGGGGGCGAACGCCGCGCCCGGATCGACCGTGCGCACGGCCCACCATCCGGCCGCCCCGAGCGCAAGCGCGCTCGCGAGCACGCCGGCCATGAGCACCGGGTTCGGTCCGGCCCGTTCGTCCCCATCGGTGCGCTCGACGCCCGTGCTCGTGACGTCGTAGACCCACGACAGGGCGATGACGAAGGGGAACGCCGCGAGCAGGAAGGCGAAGAGGAGGCGGAGCGCGCCCGGCCCGAGGTCGAACGCCGGGAAGAGGATCTCGGCGAGCTGGAGCACGACGAAGGCCACGGCGAGGTACGCCGCCGACGTGCTGACCACGCGGCGGCGCCTCATTTCGGCCCAGATTCCCCCGACCCGCTCTCCCATCTCACCCTCGTTCGACGGCGTGCCCCGGATCGCCTCGGCGCCTGCGCCGTCCCGTACCCCTCGGACAGCGGGACGGCCTCGCCCGTTGCTTCACGCCGGCCGTCGGCAGTCCCGCAGGAACCGACGCTCCGCCCGCTCGTCCGTCTCGATGTCGTCGAAGAACTCTTCCAGATACGAGATCGTGCGGCGCCGGGTGTCGTCCGAGAGGCCCCGCGCATCCGCCCAGAGCGCCCGCACCCCTTGCTCGGCGTCCCTGAAGCGGGCGAGGACGGAGGCCGTCACGAGGGGATGGGCACACCACCCGCGATAGACGCGCTCGCGGACGGACGAGAGCCGGAGCGCCTCCGGTGGGACGGCGTACGGCGCATCGACGAGCCCGGTGAAGTCGAAGTCGTAGGGCACGACAACCGCCGCTCCACCGCGCTCCACGAGCTCGACGTTGTGGCCGGCCACGTCGGACCAGTCGGGGTTGCCCACCATGTACTGGAAGATCGCGTTGGTGAGCGCGGACGACGGCTCGAGCGCCGTGGACGGGAGGTTCCTGTCCTCCTCGAGCTCGAACACCTCCCCGCCGAGCCGCTCGGCGAGCGCTTCGTCGTCCTCGATGAGGAAGCCTCCCCGCCGGCGCACCTCCTCGACGCCGGTCTCGTCCACGAGTGTCAGCTCCACCCAGCGGGTCCCGAGCGCGATCGTCGCGACGAGCTCGTACGTGCGGTAGACGAGGTACTCGAGCCGGACCAGCTCGTCGTACGAGTCCCGGCCCGGCCGGCAGGAGGAGACGAGCTTGAGGTCGTCCTGACCTTCGAGCGCGGTGTTGTCGGCGTCCGATCCGTCGACGTCGATGCGCAGGGGCGGAAAGGAGCAGTTCACCGGATCGAGACGGAACGCCCCTCGGGTCCGAACCTCCGCGGGGACGTCGAGCCGCCTCGCGCTCTCCCGGGCGGCCCCCAGAGCGGGCAGGGTGAGGACCGCCGGACGGTCCGGAGAGGAGCGGCGGTCGCGCTCGAGGGCCGGAAGATCCGCCGTGAGGGTGAGCGGCAGCGGCTCGTCCGAGGCGAAGAGGGGCAGTGCGCCCGAGGCCTGGGTGTGCGCCGGCGACGGTGCCAGACACCCGAGGGCGAAGAGACGACCCGCGATCCCCGGCCGCCTGAGTGCCCGCACAAGTACCCGCCCGGGGCCACATACGAGGCTCCGCACGGATCCCTTCACGGGGTCGTAGTCGTCATCGCGAAGCCGCTGCTCGCGCTCCGGCATCCGTCCTTGGTGACGACGAGCGCCTCGGCGCCCGGTGTCGTCTCCGCGAGCGCGATCCCGTCGGCGGCGTCCATCACCATGAGGGCGGTCGAGAGTCCGTCGGCGAGCATCGCCCGGTCGGCCGTCACCGTCACCGAGCTCGACGACTCCGGTGGCCGGCCCGTGCGGGGGTCGATCACGTGGTGGTCGCGCCGGTCCTCGCTGAAGGCGTGCAGATAGTCGCCGGAGGTGGCGACGCACCCTCCGGTGAGCCGGACGAGGCCTTCGGGTCCGTCGCGATGCGGGTCCTGGACGCCGACGATCCACGGGTCCCGTCGTGAGCCGGGCCCGCCCGACGCCATGTCGCCCCCGGCGTCGACGAGCACGCGCTCGGCCCCGTCCGAGACGAGACGGTCGAGCGTGCGATCCACGACGAAGCCCTTGGCGATCCCGTCGAGGGTGAGGCCCATCCCCGGGTCGGCCAGCGTGACCCGCTCCCCGTCGACACCCACCCGCTCCCACCCGATCCGGCGGCGCGCCTCGGCCAGCTCGGCCTCGGGCGGACGCGCCCTCCCCTCTCGTCCGGCGGACTCCCAGGCACGCAAGACGGGGAGGACCGTCGGATCGAACGCTCCCCCACTGCGCTCCGAGAGCTCGAGTGCCGAGGCGAGGACCTCGAGCAGCTCGGAAGGAGTCCCGTCCAGTCGGCCCGTCGCGTTGAGTCGAGCGAGTGGCGCGCCGGGCTGGTGACGGGTCAAGGCACCCTCCACCCGCTCCATCTCCGCGAAGGCGGACTCGACCGTGGCGTGCGCGCCGTCCGCGTCGGGATGGGCCACGGAGATCGTCACGATCGTGCCCATCCGCGTCCGTGTCTGCCGCACCGTGTGCAGACGCGCCTCCTGAAGCAGTGAGCGCGCGACGCCGCCACCGAAAGCGGCGCCCACCCCGACCAACGCGCAGATGCGCAGCACGTCCCGGCGGCCCGGGTCAGACACCGGTCGGCACCCGGATCTGGACGAGACGCGGCCGGATGTCGTCCATCTCGTGGCGGCAGACGCCGCGCCGCTCAAGGAGCTGGATCTCGCACACGTTGCAGCGCACGCACTCGGGGAAGTCGATCACCTCGCGCCGGATCGCGCCCGTGGGGCACTTCCGCTCGCACACGAGGCAGAGCGTGCACTGCTCGACACGAGGGATGCGCCGGATCGACGCAAACGAGAGGAGGGCGAGCGCCGCACCGAGGGGGCACGCGTACCGGCAGTAGAAGCGGGGGACCACGACGGACGCGGCGAGGAAGGCGATCGCGATGATCCAGAGCAGAAGCGAAGGGGACCGGAAGAAGACGGTTCCGAAGGGCTCAACGTACTGGTAGATGCTGACGCGGCTGCCGGCGAGCGCGGGCACGACGACCGCCGCCAGGACGCCGTATTTGACCCAGCGCGCGCGCGCGTGCATCCGGGGAGAAAGCGGTCGCTGGAGCCACCTCGGGGTGATGCGCTCGATGAAGTCCTGGAGCGCTCCGAAGGGGCAGAGGAACCCGCAGAAGACCCTGCCCCACACGAGCGTGGTGACGAGCGTGAAGACCACCATGAGGAGCAGCGGGAGGTCGCGTGCGTACACACCGGCCCCCGCCCAGATGCCGCTCGTGATGTGCGACACCGACAGGAAGCCTCCGTCGACGAAGCCGAGCACGACGAGTGTGACCGCCAGGGCGGTCCAGCGGAGCGCCGGCAGCTTGGTGAAGAACGCCGCGCCGGCCAGCGTCAGGACCCCGAGCATGAGCGCGACCCGGCCCCACGAGGTGTCGGCGAGGACCCGCTCGGCGAAGGTCTCCTCCTCGGTGAGCACGAAGTCGAGCGGAACACCTGCTTCGTCGACCCCACCCTCGTCGGCGTCCGCCCGTTCGTCCCCGGCGGTTTCGGCTTCGACCCGTTCGTCCGCAGTGGGTTCGGCCCCGATCCGTTCGGTCGCCTCCTCTTCGACGGCGTCCGGCACGACTTCGACGGCGCCCGACTCGGCCGACACGCCTGTCGCAGCGCCCACCTCCCCCACGACGGCCCCGCGCGCCTCCTCAGCCGCCCGGGCCTCCGCCTCCTCAGCCGCCCGGGTCTCCGCCTCCTCCGCTGCCCGGACCTCCGCCGCCGCGAGCCGGGCTTCCTGACTGCGGTACTCGACCGTGTGCGTACCCAGATCGCCGAGGTCGTAGACGAAGGTGAAGGGGCGGGCGGTGTCGATCGAGCCGTCGACGAGCATGAGGCCGATCATGGTCGCTTCGCCCGCCACCACGCCCCCCGACGGCAAGCCGAGCGAGACGACATCGCGCGGATCGATGGCGACGGTGTCCGCGTCCTGGACGAGCGACCACCCCTGCTGTCGGAAGAGGCGCAGCCGCGAGCCGTCGATAGCGTAGAGCATCAGATTCTCCGCGCCTCCGCGGCGTGCCACCGACCCGAGCGCACGCTCGTACAGCGGAGGGCCGAGGAAGTACTCGCCCAGCCGGTCGTTCTCGATGTAGGCCAGGGCGATGCCGGCCGAACCCTCGCCGGGCTCGGTCACCTCGAAGCGCTGAACGACGCCGAGCTGGCGAAGCTCGTACCAGGAACGGCCTACGGGATCGACGACCTCCGCGGCGGTCGAGAAGTCGCGGGCGGTCCCGTACGCGTTCGCGACCCGACGCGCCGAGTCGCGCACGCCTCGGGAGAGCGCACGCACGCTGATCGAGACGCGCGAGATGCCGTCCACGTCGTCCCACACGCGGAATGGGTCGCCGACGTGCTTGCCGGCGAACTGCTCCTGGAAGCCGGGTGTGCGCAGGAAGTCGCCCATGGAGCGCATGTACGACTCCATGTAGTCGGTCACGCGAACGCCGGTGATCGTGCCGTTCGGCCGCAGACCGACGAGCGCCTCGATCGGGCCGCTGTACCCGAACTGCTCCGGGGGGAGGTCCGAGGTGAGAAACACCCAGCCGACGAGTGTCTCGACGCCGTCCGGGCCGGTCGCGTAGCCCCGGACGACCGGGGGATCGCCCTCCACGGGCCCGAATCGCTCCACCCCCGGCATGACCTCGTCGAGCAGGTCGGACGGGACACCGTGAATCCGCTGTCCCTCCACCGGCTCGAAGCCCGACGCTGCGAGGACGGTCAGGGCCGCGAACACCCGGATCGCGCGCCGGAGGGAAGCCGGCGGCGGGCTCACGTCTCGCATCGGGCGGGGGTTCATGCGGCCAGCGTCGCGTGGTCGCGCAGATCGTCGAAGACGACCTCGTCGAACGTGTCGATCCCCGTGTGCCACGTGCGGTCCTGTCCCGGTCCCGGTACGTACGCCGGCGACGCACCGACGCGCACGCAATCTACGACGGATGAGCCGATCGGTCGTGCGCTCCGGTGAGACCTTTCGAGCCGGGCACGCGCACCTCCCGGGAGGAGCGGGCGCGGCGCTCGATCGTCTCCGGGGGGACGCCGTGGACACCCTCATCTCGCATCTCGGAGCCATCCGACATGGCGCGATGCTCGCCCTGGCCGGTTTCATGTGGATGACCTCGCTCGCGGCCCTCGGCTCCCGCCGCGCCGGCGCATGCGAGCCCGCCGCAGCGCTCGAGTCCCGCCCGTGGACCGACGCCGGCGAGATCGGTGAAGCCTCCGATCAAGCCCCGCCGCGGCGCGAAGGAGATCAGCCGGAACGGGCCTCTCGCAGCAGCAGGCGCGCCTCGTCGACGAGCGGGTGCGGCTCGCCCAGCCGATCGATGAGCAGCGACTCCGCCTCCTCGAGCAGCGACACGGCCTCGGCACCGCGTCCGGCGTCGATCAACATGCTCGCGTACTCGATCCGTGTCCCGGTCGCGAAGCGGTGGCTCGGGCGCGAGAGCACCTCGTCGCCGATCTCCATCGCCAGACGGTAGTGCGCCTCGGCACGGGTCCAGTCCCCTGCCTCGGCGGCGAGGAGGGCCCGGCTGCGCTCGCTGGAGATCCGGTACACACTCCGTGAGCTCCCCAGCCGCACGGCCATCGCCTCCGCCTGCGTGAGGTAGTCCTCCGCTTCCTGCGTCCGGCCCGAGAGCGCCAGCGCGCGTGCCACCCCGACGAGCGACGAGAGGACGCCAGGATGATCCCGGTTCTCGTGACGACGGATCTTCTCCTCGAGCGAGACCTGCAGGTAGGCGACGGCCTCGTCCGGCCGATCGAGCTCCTCGAGCACCACGCCGAGCCCTTCGGAGATCCGTGCCGTGCGCTGATGGTCGCGACCGAGCGAGCGCTCCGCGGCGAGGAGCGCGGTGCGCAGGTGACCTTCCGCCTCGTCCACTCGGCCGAGGGCGGACAGGTTCAGCGCGTACTGCTGCTGCGCCGCCAGTACCTCCGGATGCTGGGGTCCGTACAGACGCAGGGCCATGCGGTACGCGTTCTCCAGGATCGGATCGGCGTCGCGGTACTGCTCGCGAACCCGGCGTACCATGCCCACAGCCGAGAGCGCCGCGACCGCGCTCGGGGTCGGGCGTGCCCCGGGGTCGACGTCCGCGAGAACCTGATTGAAGATCGAGTCGGCCTCGGTGAGGAGCCCCTCGTCGTGCAGCGCGGCTCCGAGCCCGAACATCAGATCGGCGACGGCCGCGGGGCTGTCGTCGAGCATCCGCTGATCCGCGAGGGCGGCCTCGAAGAGGACGGCGGCCCGCCGGGGTTCGCCCGTCTGGCGCAGCTCCCATCCCAGAACGCGCCGGGCCTCGATGAGCTGCGGGTCGGGTGGCTCGACCAGCCCCGTGCGTACGTCGATGGCCCGGGCCAACGTCTCGATCGCTTCGCGTGGCTCACTCAGGTTGGCGTGGATCAGACCGAGCTGGACGAGGCTCTCGGAGGCGGGCAGGCTCGCCGCCCCGAACACCTCCGTACGCAGGTCGAGCGCCTGCACCGCGAGCGGACGGGCCCGGGCGTAGAGTCCCATGTTGTTGTAGACGCGCGCGACCTCGGAGAGGAGATCGGCCTGCACGTTCGGCTGGTCCCCGAACTCCGCGCGGATCCGCTCCGCGCCCCGGTCGAGGAGGTCGCGCGCGGTGATCGTGTCTCCCAGCGACTCGCCCGGGTCCGTCAGCCGGAAGAGGTCGCCCATGAGCTGCGCCACAAGCTGGGCCTTCTCGGCTTCGTCGGCGGCGCGCGCCGCGGCCTCGGTCGCGCGGCGGGCCTGCCAGATCGCGGCACCGCTTCCGACCACGAGGGTGACGGCGACGATCGCGGCAGCCAACACCGAGCTCCGGTGACGCCGGGCGAACTTCCGCGCCAGGTACCTCGGCGTTGCCGCGACCGATGAGACGGGCCGGTGCTCCAGGTGGCGGCGCACGTCCTCGGCGAGCTGTTCGGCGTTGCGGTAGCGCTCGTCGGGATCCTTGGCGAGCGCCTTCATCACGATCGCGTCGAGGTCGCCGCGCAGCCTCCGACACAGGCGCTCGGGGTCGGTGCGGCGAGCGAGTGCCACGCTCTCGGGGGTGACCTCCACCCGCCGCCCGTCGATCGACCGGAAGGTCGTGTCCGCCGCCGCGCGGCTGGGCAGCGAGGGGACGACCTCACCCACCGTCCGGGCGATCTCCTGATGGAGGTTCGAGCCGAAGCGGTACGGCCGGTGACCCGAGAGGATCTCGTAGAGGATCACACCGAGCGAGTACACGTCCGAGGCCGTGCCGGGAGGCTCGCGCCGGACCTGTTCGGGGCTCGCGTACGCCGGTGTGAACCAGAGACCCGTGGTCCCGCTCCCGGCGGACTCGGGGTCGATGAGTCGCGCCACCCCGAAGTCCAGCAGCTTCACCGAGCCGGCGGCGGTGACGAAGATATTGCTCGGCTTCAGGTCGCAGTGGATGACCAGCCGCTCGTGCGCGTACTGCACCGGCACCAGGACGTCGAGGAAGAGCCGCAGTCGGTCCTGGACGGTGAGGCGAAGGTCGTCGCAGTAGCGCAGGAGGTTCTTCCCCTCCACGAACTCCATCGCGTAGAAGGGATATCCCTCCGCCGTCACGCCTCCGTCGATAAGGCGCGCGATGCCCGAGTGCTCGAGCCGGGCGAGGATCCGGCGCTCCTCGTTCGAGCGGCGCTGGATGAGCGGATCGGAGCGTCGGGTCGAGACGACCTTGAGCGCGACGCGCTGGACGAAGCCGTCGCCCTCGCGCTCGGCAAGGTACACGGACGCCATCCCGCCGTGGCCGAGGAAGTCGAGGACCGTGTATTGACCGATTCGACGACCGATAAGCGCCCGGGCGGCGTCCTCCGTACCCGGCAAGACGCCCCGGCGCGGGCGCTCATCCGGATTGGACGTTCCGGCGCCGCCCGTATTGGGCGAGAGCGTGATCCCGGCCCGGTCCGCCAGGTCGCCGAAGTAGACCTCCGACGCCTCGGACGCCTCGAGGAGGGATACCACCTCCGCGCGGAGCTCCGGGTCGTCGCACGCGCCACCCAGCCACGCCCGCCGCTCGTCCGGTTCGCGCTCCAGCGCCTCGCCGAAGAGCTCCTGGACGCGCTCCCACCGATCCGCCGCGTCGCGGCCGTCTTCGGGTGACTCGTCAGGTCGACTCATCGACGGAGTCCCCGTCCCGGATCTCGCGGTACAGCCACGCACGCGCGCTCGCCCAGTCTCGCTTCACCGTGGCCGGCGAGATGTCGAGCGCTTCCGCGGTCTCGGGGATGTTGAGACCGGCGAAGAAGAGACACTCCACCACCTTTCCCTGCCGCGGGCTCATCGTCTCCAGCTTCTCGAGCGCCTCGTTCAAGGTCAGGAGCTCGTCCATGGCGTCGTCGGTGACGGCGTCGTCGTCGTACAACGTCACGTCCAGAGATCCTCCCCCGCGCTTCTTCGCCGATTGACGCTCCGCGTAGTTGATGAGGACCTGGCGCATGGCGCGGGCCGTGGTGGCAAAGAAGTGGCCCCGGTTCTCGAACGCGCGGCCGCCTCCGGCCACCTTCATGTACGCCTCGTGGATGAGCACGGTCGTGTTCATCGTGTGCGCGCCCTGCCACCCCCGTCGGCGCGCACGTGCGATCTCTTTGAGGCGCGGGTACACGACCTCGAAGACCTCGTCCATCGCCGCATCGCTTCCGTCGTGCGCGGCGTGCAGGAGCCGGGTGATGTCGTCGGCGTCCATGGCCGTGTCGTCCCCCTCGAGTGAGCCCGCTCCGGAAGATCCCCGGTATCCCCGGTACGCGCCAGTGTGGGACACATACGAGGACACCCCGATGCAGCGACGATGACTCCCCCCCTCGCGAGACGGACCACGCGACTCGATCGCGGCAGGTTGCGCACCGCCATCGAGGACGCCTTCACCGACCTCGCCCTTCATCCGCACCGTCGCTTCCACTTCGTCTCGGGCGCGCCACTCGCGAAGCGGCTAGGGTACGATCCGGCACTCCTGGACGGCGTGCCCCGACTCGCGCTGGAGTCCTTCGCCGGCGTCGGCAACCCGTTCCGCATGGATCGGCCCCGGCCCGGCGAGTCGGTCCTCGACATCGGGTGCGGATCGGGCGTAGACGCACTCATCGCTTCGCGCCTGGTAGGGCCGGAGGGGTGCGTGGCCGCCGTCGACATGACGGCCGCGATGGTCGAGCGGGCGCAGTTGTGCGCCTCGAACGCCCGCGCGACGAACGTCGGGGTGCTGTGGGGCCACGCGGAGTCGCTCCCGCTGCCCGACGAGAGCGTGGACGTGGTGATCAGCAACGGCGTGTTCACGCTCACGCCCGACAAGGGCGACGCCTTCCGTGAGATCGTCCGGGTCCTCAAGCCCGGCGGACGCGTGCGCATCGCCGACGTCGTGGTGCGCTGGCGCATCCCGCCGTACGTCTCCGAGGCGCTGCATCTGTGGACGGACTGCATCGCGGGGGCGACGTGGATCGAGGACTACCCGGCGATCCTGCGCGCGGCGGGCCTCGTTGAGCCTCGGGTCGAGGAGGTCTTCGACGTCTTCGCGGGCACGCGCATCGAGCAGATGTCCAGCCTCTTCGGGGCGCACGGCGCGAACCTCTCGGCCACGAAGCCGCTCGGAGGGTAAACCGTCCCGGTCCAGCCCCTCGGCGAGCCGACCGAGGTGCGAGGGCCGCGTCGCCCCTTTCGCCGAACGAAGCGCGACCGCAGGGTGTCTCACGGTTCGAAGTCGTCACGCTCGTTTCCCGGAGCCCCTTCCATGAATCGGTTCGCCGCCACCGCACCCTGCGCCGCCCTCCTCGCCCTCGCGCTCGCCTCACCGGCGCTCGCCCAGCAGGGCGGGATGAAAGACATGGACACCTTCCCGCGCCCGATCGAGATGCCGGACAACGTCTGGATCGAGGAGCTCACGATGCTCGAGGTGCGGGACCTGCTCGCCTCCGGCACGAACACCGCGCTCATCCTCACGGGGGGCATCGAGGAGAACGGTCCGTACCTCACGACCGGGAAGCACAACCACGTCCTGCGCGTCATGGGCGAGTCGATCGCGCGCCGCTTCGGCAACACGCTCGTCGCGCCGATCGTCACGATCGAGCCGGGCAATCCGGAGCGGGCGTCGTCGCCGGGCGGGATCCGACTCTCGCAGGAGACGTACCGGGCCGTGCTGCGCGACTACGCGACCAGCCTCAAGGCGCAGGGCTTCACGAACATCTTCATGATGGGCGACAGCGGTGGAAATCTGCGCGGCATGCAGCAGGTCGCCGACGAGCTGCGCGCCGAGTGGTCCGGCCAAGGCGTGGTGATCGCGCACATCCCGGAGTACTACAACTACGGCGACGTGCTCGCCTACCAGCGGGACGTGCTGGGGATCGACGAGGATCCGCGCCTCGAGGGTCTGCACGACGACTACTACATCACGACGATCATCATGAACGACGACCCGCGGCACGTGCGCTTCGACGAGCGCGTGGAGGCCGACGTGGCGTCGATCAACGGCATCAGCATCCTGCCGAAGGAGAAGGCGCTCTGGCACGGGCGTCAGCTCATCGACTTCCGCACGGACGCGACCGTGGCCGCCATGCAGGCGGCGATCGCGGAGCAGCGCGGCACGAACTGAGGGATCTCGCCGTCACGCGCGCCCTCCGCCGAGGCGAGCCGGACGTGCACGAGCGGTCACCCCTGGACGAAATCGGTATGATCCGATATCGATATTACATCGTATCGAATCTCACCGATCAGGCACGGGTGACGCACCCATGGGTGACACAGCAGACGACCGCGGGACGCGCCGACGACTCAAGGCCGCCTGGTTCCACATCCTGCTGGCTCTGGCGGACGGCGCGCAGCACGGGTACGCGATCCGCAGGAGTGTGAAGGAGCGCACGGACGGCGTGGTCAAGCTGTATCCGGCCACGCTCTACGGCTCGATCCGGGATCTCTCGGACCAGGGGCTCATCGAAGCGCTCGAAGGCGAGGACGATCCCGACGACGACCAGCGTCGTCGCTACTACCGCCTGACGCCGGCCGGCCGCGATGCGCTGGCCGACGAGGTGGGGCGGCTGCAGGAGATCCTGGACCAGGCGCGCGCGACGCGAGCGCTGGGCGGGGCCTGAGGCAGCAGGACCGAGACGTGTCGGTCGCGAGCCGGATCGGCGTAGGAGCCTACACGCTCCTGCTGCGCCTCATGCCCGGCGGATGGCGCTCGACGTACGGCCGGGAGTCGATCGCGGATCTCCGCGAGATCCTCCGCGACTCGGAGCGGCTGAGGGGGGAGACGGTGGTCGGCACGACGCTCCGGGCGTGTCTCGACCTGCTCGTGTGTCTGCCCGGAGCGTGGTGGGCGGTCCTCCGTCCGGAGACCGCCGCGCGTGGACGAGACGCCCCGTGGGGGCGTCCGGGACTGGGGGAACGGATGACGAACGTGTGGAGGGAACTGAAGCTCGCGGGGCGCACGCTGGCCCGGCGGCCAGGCTTCTCGGCGGTGGCCGTGCTCACGCTCGCGCTCGGGATCGGGGCGAACGTCGCGATCTTCTCGATCGTGAACGCGGTGCTTCTTCAGCCGCTGACGTACGACGATTCGGAGGGGATCGTGGAGTTCCGGCACCACGCGCCAGGGCTGGATCTGCCCGAGCTCAGCAACTCGCCCGGGATGCTCGCGTTCTACCGGGAGTACGCCGACTTCTACGACGCGATCGGAGCGTGGAACAGCAGCTCCCACAACCTGGCCGGCGCCGAGGAGGCCGCGCGCGTGCGGGTCACGCGTGGCGAACCCTCGCTCTACGAGATCCTGCGCGTCCAGCCCTTCATGGGCCGCCCCTTCAACGAGGCCGACGCCACCGAGGATGGCGCTCACGTGGCGATTCTCGCCTACGACGCGTGGCGTTCGCGCTTCGGTGGGGATCCCGGGGTTCTCGGGCGGACGGTCGAGATCGACGGACGGTCGCGCGAGATCGTCGGCGTCATGCCGGACGGATTCGCCTTTCCCGACGAAGAGGTGGAGCTGTACCTCCCGCTCTGGGTCGACCCCGACGGACCGTTCGGCTCCTTCGGGATGAGCGCACTGGCTCGCCTCGGCGATGGCGCGACGGTGGCATCGGCGCAGAGCCGCTCCACGGAGCTGCTCCCGCGCGTGCTCGACTACTTCGATTCGCTCGAGCCGCAGTTCCTCGAGGCGTCGGGCTTCGCGGTCTCCGTCGAGACGCTGCGCGACCGAACGGTCGCGGACGTCGAGTCGACGCTCTGGATCATCCTGGGCACGGTGGCCTTCGTCCTGCTCATCGCCTGCGCGAACGTGGCCAACCTCTTTCTCGTGCGGGCCGAGTCGCGGCAGAAGGAGATGGCCGTCCGGGCGGCCATGGGGGCCGGGCGCCGCAGCGTGGCCGCGAGCTTCCTCTCGGAGAGCCTGCTTCTCGGCGTCGCGGGCGGGGCCTTCGGGGTCCTCTTCGCGAGCGCGAGCGTCGACTGGCTGCTGGCGCTCGCCGAGCTGCCCCGAGCCGCGGAGGTGCGTGTGGGTGCCCCTTCGCTGGCCCTGGCGGCTCTGCTCTCCGTGGTCGCCGGACTCTCGTTCGGTGCGATCCCGATGACGCGCTACGTGGGGACGCGCTTCGCCGCCGTGCTGCGCGACGGCGGACGCGCGAACACCTCGGGCCGAGAACGGCATCGGATCCGCAATCTGCTCGTGGCGTCCCAGCTCGCGCTGGGCCTCGTTCTGCTCGTGGGAGCGGGGCTGATGCTGCGCAGCTTCGCCGAGCTCCGGAGCGTGGACCTCGGCATCGAGCCCGAAGGCGTGCTGACCATGGGCCTCAACCGGAACGCCGGTGAGGACCCCGAGGTGGCCGTCCGCTTCTACGCGGAGGCCGCGGAGCGCGTGGCGGCTCTTCCCGGCGTGCGCACCGTCGGGATCACCGGGCAGGTTCCGCTGGCGAGCGGTAGCGCGAACGGCGGCTCGTTCTACATCGAGTCGAAGCCCCGGCAGGAGGGCGAGCTGCCGCCCATCGCGCTCTACAGACCCGTGGGCCCCGGCTACTTCGAGTCGCTGGGCATCCCGCTTCTCGCCGGACGGCCGATGGAGTCGCTCGACTGGGAGGAGGCCCGCAGGGTCGTCTGGGTCAACCAGGACTTCGCGGACTCGTACTTCGACGGCGACGCACTCGGCGAACGGGTGGCGTGGGGCCTGGAGACCGACGAGAACGACCAGCCGCTCCCCGACGCACCCTGGGCCGAGATCGTCGGCGTCGTGGGGGATGTGCGCGAGTTCGGTCTGGCCGATGAAGACCTTCGGCCGAACGCGTACTTCCCGCTCCTGGTCGACGGACCCGTGAATCTCGACCTCCGCAGCGCCTCGCTCACGATCCGCATGCAGGACGGCCAGGATCCGACCGCGCTCATCCCCGCGGCTCGCCAGGCGGTCCGAGAGCTCTCCCCCGACGTGCCGATCACCGCGACGCGTACCATGGAGGAGATCGTGTCCGAGGCAATGGAGGGCACGGCGGTCACGATGATGGTCCTGGCCGTCGCGACCGCGATGGCGCTCTTCCTGGGCGCGATCGGTCTGGCCGGGGTCATCTCCTACGTCGTCGGTCAGCGCACGCGCGAAATCGGAGTTCGGGTGGCGCTCGGGGCGCGCTCGGCCGACGTGAGCCGGATGATCCTCCGGCAGTCGATGGCGGTCACGGCAGCGGGTACGCTGCTGGGCCTCTTCGGCGCCTTCGCGTTGACTCGGCTCATGGAGGCGATCCTGTACGAAGTGTCCGCAACCGATCCGCTCACGTTCGTAACGGCTCCGGTCGTGCTGGTCGCGGTGAGCTTCGTGGCGAGCTGGCTGCCCGTGCGGCGGGCTTCCCGGGTCGATCCGATGGAGGCGCTGCGCGCCGAGTGAGGCTGGCGCGGGCGGCCCGTGAGCCAGTCGCCCTCGCTTCCCGGTACTCCCGACGAACCGACACCGCCCCGATCGAGCTCCGTGCCGGAGCCGGGGGGAAGCCACCGACGGACAGGGAGAGCCACATGTCTCAGGGCACACTGCGCGGACCCATCAACGGCGTCGACGTCCCGACGCTCTTCGCCACCATCGACGCCGTCGATCAGAACCGGGAGCTCGCCGAGTTCCGGTTCCGCGCGACCAACACGTGGGAGCGTGGCACGCACTCGCGCACCTCGATCCGCTCCTTCTACGGAGCCGGACAGGAGCACGAGCACGTCCAGGAGTTCACCGTGGAGGCCGACCACCCCCAGGTGCTGGTGGGTGAGGACCGGGCCCCGCTCCCCGTGGAGCTGGTGCTGGCCGGACTCGCCTCGTGCCTCACGGGCGGGATCGGCAACATCGCCTCGGCGCGCGGAATCGAGCTCCACTCCGTCGAGTCGACGATCGAGGGCGAGATGGACCTCCAGGGCATCCTCGGTCTGAGCGACGACGTGCGGAACGGCTACCGGAAGATCCGCATCGACTTCCGGATCGAGGGCGACGCGTCTCAGGAGAAGCTCGCAGCGGTCGTCGAGCAGGCGAAGGACCGCTCCGCGGTCTACGACATCCTGGCGAACCGGGTCCCCGTCGAGGTCACCGTCTCGGCAGGCTGACCCCGAACGGACGAGGAGCCGGCCGGGCGCGACCGCCGGCCGGCTCCCCCGTCCGGAGCCACCGACCCATGCGTTTCACAGACACCCTGATCGTCGGCGGCGGCCAGGCGGGGCTGGCGCTGAGCCGCAGCCTGACCGAGCGGGGCGTGGAGCACATCGTGCTGGAGCGCGGCCGGATCGGCGAGCGGTGGCGCAGCGAGCGGTGGGACTCCCTCCGGCTGCTCACACCGCGCTGGCAGTCCCGTCTGCCGGGCTTCCGCTACGCGGGTCCGGATCCGGACGGATACATGACCCGCGACGAGGTCGTCACGCTTCTCGAATCGTACGCGGCCTCCTTCGACGCCCCGGTCCGGTGTGGCGTGACGGTCGAAGGGGTTCGTCCCCTCGACGAGGGGTACGAAGTCCGTACGGACGGGGGGAGCTGGCGGTCACGCAACGTGGTCGTGGCGACCGGGGAGTGCATGGCGGCGGCGGTTCCGCCCTTCGCCGCGGGTCTTGCACCGCATCTGCAGCAGGTCGTGCCGACGCGGTACCGGCAGCCGGAGGCGCTGCCGACCGGTGGCGTGCTCGTCGTCGGAGCGTCCGCGACCGGCCTTCAGCTCGCGGCCGAGATCCACCGCTCGGGTCGACCGGTGACGCTCTCGGTGGGGCGCCACACGCGTCTGCCGCGCACGTATCGCGGACGGGACGTGATAGCGTGGCTCGAAGACATGGGCGTCTTCGATGAACGCGCCGAGGACGTTCGCGACCTCGCGGCCTCGCGTGCCCAGCCGTCGCTTCAACTCGTCGGCACCCCGGAGCGCGTCACGCTCGACCTCGGCGTCGCGCAGGACATGGGGATCCACCTGGTCGGGCGCACCACGTCCGCCCGAGGCTCGACGGTGCGCTTCGAGGACAACCTCGTCGAGGACGTCGTCGCCGCGGACGCCAAGCTCGCCCGCCTCCTCGCTCGCATCGACGCGCACGCGGCACGGTCCGGCGTCGCTTGGCCGCATGAGCCGCACCCCGACCGCATCGACGTGTTCGAGGCGCCCGAGGCGCTGGACCTCGACCGAGCGGGGATCCGGACCGTGCTCTGGGCTACCGGCTTTCGGCGCGCCTACCCGTGGCTGCACGTGCCCGTCCTCGACGCCCGCGGCGAGATCGTGCACGACCGCGGGGTCACGACCGCTCCCGGCCTGTACGTCGTGGGACTGCGCCTGCTGCGTCGCCGCAGCTCGAGCTTCATCGACGGCCAGGCCCGGGACGCCGAAGAGATCGCCGATCACATCGTGGAGCACCGCGCGGCGGTGCCCGCGCTCACCTGAGGAGGCCGTCATGGCACCGCACGACCCCGCCCCCCGCTACGACGTGGTCGTCGCCGGCGCCCGCGTCGCCGGCGCCTCGACCGCACTCCTCCTGGCCCGTGGCGGCCTGCACGTTCTGGTCGTCGACCCGGTGGCGCACGGCCGCGACACGCTCTCGACGCACGCGCTCATGCGCGGCGGCGTCCTCCAGCTCGCGCACTGGGGTGTGCTGGACGCCGTGAAGGCCGCGGGCACACCGCGTATCGGTCGCACGACGTTCCACTACGGCCCGAGGGTGGTCCCGGTGGAGATCGAGCCGGACGGTGACATCGACGGACTGTACGCACCCCGGCGCACCGTGCTCGACGCGATCCTCGCCGACGCGGCTGCCGACGTCGGTGCGGAGCTCCGCTACGGGTGGGCCTTCGAGGACGTGCGGCGCACGCCGAACGGTCACGTGACACACGTGGTCGTCCGGGACGAGGAGGGCGTGCGCCGCTCGATCCGCACCGACCTGGTGGTCGGCGCGGACGGGATGCGCTCGCGCGTGGCCCGCCGGGTCGGCGCCCGGGCCACCCGAACGACCACGCATGCGACCGCCTCGGTCTACGCCCACCTGCCCGGGATGCCCGAAGACGGCTACCACTGGTGCTTCGAGGACGGCCTCGCCGCGGGATCGATCCCGACGAACGACGCGGAGGCGTGCGTCTTCGTCAGCCTCCCGGCGGCACGCTTCCACGCGGTCCGCGGCCGGAACCTCCAGGAGGTCTTCCTCGACGTCCTGCGACGTACGGCTCCGGAGCTCTTCGAGCGCGCGCGGGGGGCGGGTGGGCTCGAACGGCTGCGGGCCTTCCCGGGCGCACCCGGCTTCCTGCGCGAGGCGGCGGGGCCGGGCTGGGCACTCGTAGGCGACGCCGGTTACTTCAAGGATCCCCTCACCGCGCACGGAATGACCGATGCGCTCCGGGACGCCGAGCTGCTCGCCCGGGCCGTGCTCGCCGGGCGGCGGGGGCCGGAGATCTTCGACGACGCGCTGCTCGCCTACCCGCGCCTGCGCGACGTCCTCTCGGAGGGCGTCTTCGAGGTCACGGACCGCATCGCCTCGTTCGCGTGGTCCCTCGAAGAGGTCGCGAAGCTGCACCGGGTGCTTAGCCGGGAGATGAAGGCCGAGGTGGAGTGGCTGCGGAGGAGTCGGGACGGGATGCGCTTCGCGGCCTGACGCCGAACCGGGGGACGCCAGACCGGGGGGACGCCAACCGGAGTGACGCCAAACGCGGGCGGAACGTCCCGCCGGAGCAGGGCGTTGCAACGCGAACCCCCGCGCGCACGTCCAACGTACGGCTCGAGGACACCCGTACGCACCGGCCGGAAGAGGGACGACGATGAGGGCGCTCAAGTACGCATTCCGCACGCTCGCCAAGACCCCGTTCGTCACCCTCGTGGCGATCGTCTCCCTCGCGCTCGGGATCGGCGCGAATACGGCGATCTTCTCACTCTTCGACCAGATGCTGCTCCGCGCGCTTCCGGTCGAGCAGCCGGGCGAGCTCGTGAACCTGACGGCTCCGGGCCCCAATCCGGGCTCGCAGTCGTGCAACCAGGCGGGCTCGTGCCAGGATCTCTGGTCGTACCCGATGTTCCGGGACCTGGAGCGGGAGCAGGTCTCCTTCACGGGCATCGCGGCGCACCGCCTCTTCGGCGCGAATCTCGCGCTCGAGGGCTCCTCGCCGACGAGTGGTCAGGGGCTGCTCGTCTCGGGAGAGTACTTCCCGGTGCTCGGCCTGCAGCCCGTGCTCGGGCGCCTCTTCGGCCCCGCGGACGACGAGCGCATCGCGGAGCACCCTCTCGCCGTGCTCTCCTACGACTACTGGGAGAACAACCTCGGCGCCGACCGCTCGGTGCTGAACCGCACGATCACCGTGAACGGCTATCCGCTCACCGTCGTGGGGGTCGGACCGCGGGGCTTCCGGGGGACCACGCTCGGAGCCCAGGTCGACGTCTTCGTGCCGCTCGTCATGCGCACGCAGATGAACCCGTGGTGGGAGGCGTGGGAGAACCGGCGCAACTACCAGTTCTACCTCTTCGCGCGTCTGCGGCCGGACATCACCGCCGAACAGGCGGCGAGCGAGATGAACACGATCTACGTGCCGATCCTCGAGGAGATCGAGGTTCCGCTCCAGACCTCGATGACCGAGGCGACGATGCAGCGCTTCCGAGACAAACGCGTCGTCGTGACGCCGAGTCCGCAGGGGCAGAGCCAGATGCACGACGAGGCGCGCACGCCGCTGCGCCTCCTCCTCGGCATCACCGCCGTCGTCCTGCTCATCGCATGCGCGAACATCGCCAACCTCCTCCTGGCTCGCGGTGCGGCCCGAGCGCAGGAGATGGCGGTGCGCAGCTCACTCGGAGCCAGCCGCCGGCAGATGCTCGGGCAGCTCCTGGTCGAGTCGTGTCTGCTGGCCTCGCTGGGGGGACTGGCGAGCCTGATCGTGGCACGCTGGACGCTGCGCATGATCGCCGCCGGCCTCCCGCCCGAGGCCGTCGATACGATCGATCTCGCGCTGAGCCCGCAGATGATCGGCTTCGCCGCCGCGCTCTCCCTCGGCACCGGGATCGTCTTCGGCATGTACCCGGCCGTGCACAGCACCCGCCCCGACCTCGCCGGAATGCTCAAGACGACGCTCGGTCAGCCGGCCAACGCGCGCCGGGCACACCGCTTCCGCAACCTGCTCGTCACCGGGCAGATCGCGCTTTCCATGACGCTGCTCGTCGCGGCCGGGCTCTTCATCAAGAGCCTCGTGAACGTGAGTCGCGTCGACCTCGGCCTGGAGACGGAGAACGTGCTCACCTTCTCCATCTCGCCGGAGCTGAACGGGTACGAGTCGGCGCGCTCGGCCGAGCTCTTCGTGCGTGTCGCGGAAGAGCTCGCCGCGCTCCCCGGAGTCACCTCCGTGTCGAACGCGCTCGTGGGCGTTCTCAACGGCAACAGTTGGGGCAACGACGTCTCGGTCGAGGGCTTCGAGTGGGAGCCGGGCGTCAACGCGAACTCCCGTTTCAACTCGGTCGGTCCGGACTACTTCTCGACGCTCGGCATGCCGCTCGTGGCCGGCCGTGAGTTCACCGCCTCGGACACCGAGGGTGCACCGGAGGTGGCCATCGTGAACGAGGCGTTCACGCGCAAGTTCAACCTCGACGGGGCGAACGCGGTCGGGAAGTTCATGTCGAACAACGGCAGCAACGCGGACGAGCTCGACATCGAGATCGTCGGGGTGGTACGGGACGCCAAGTACTCGGACGTGAAGGACCCGCCCCCGCCGCTCTTCTTCACGGCCGTACGCCAGGGCGAGTTCGGCTGGACGACGTTCTACGTCCGCACGGGGCTGGATCCGTCCCAGATCCTCGCTCAGATCACGCCGCTGGTGAACCGGATCGACCCGGATCTGCCGGTCAACGATCTCAAAACGCTGGACGAGCAGGTGAAGGAGAACGTCTTCCTCGATCGGCTCATCAGTACGCTCTCGGCCGCCTTCGCGCTGCTCGCCACGATCCTGGCGGCCGTCGGCCTCTACGGCGTCCTGGCCTACACGGTGGCGCAGCGCACACGCGAGATCGGCCTGCGCATGGCGCTCGGAGCCGGGAAGGACAACGTGCGGGCGATGGTGCTCAAGCAGGTCGGCCGGATGATGGTCGTGGGCGGAGTCGTCGGCGTGGTCGCGGCGCTCGGGCTGGGTCGAGCGGCCCAGTCGCTCCTCTTCGGGATGGAGGGCTACGACGCACCGGTGCTCGGGATGGTCACGGTCATCCTCGGCCTCGTGGGGCTCGGTGCCGGCTACATCCCGGCCGTACGGGCCTCGCGCGTGGATCCGATGCAGGCGCTCCGGTACGAGTGATGTGAAGGACCTGGGGTGTTGGGCGGCCTACTCCCCTTCCCGATCACCCTTCGAGGCCGACTTCGTTACGGAAGCAGCACCGTCGAGCCCACGGTTCGCCGCGCCTCCAGGTCTCGGTGCGCGTCCGCGACCTCGCGCAGAGGGCGCCGGGCTCCGATGTGCGGGACGATCGCTCCGCGCACCAGCATGTCGAAGAGGGCACCGATGCCTTCGGTCGTCTCTTCCGGCGTCGCGTAGTGGTCGGCCAGGCGCGGTCGCGTGAGAAAGACCGAGCCCTGACGGGCGAGCTGCAGGGGTGAGACCGGATCGACCGGCCCCGACGCGTTCCCGAACGTCACCACGAGTCCGCGGGGCGCGACGGACTTGAGGCAGGCGTCGAACGTGGTGGCGCCCACGGAGTCGAACGCGACGCGGCACAGCGCTCCGTCGGTGATCTCTCGGACCCGTTCGGTGATGTCCTCGTCCCGGTAGAGGACGACGTGATCACACCCGTGCGCGCGGGCGAGCTCGGCCTTCTCCTCGGAGCCGACCGTCCCGATCACGGTCGCCCCGAGCGCACGCAGCCACTGGCACGCAACCAGCCCCACGCCGCCCGCCGCGGCGGTGAGCAGGACCGTGTCTCCCTCCTGCACCGGACACGTGCGCCGCACGAGGTACTCCACGGTCGTGCCCTTGACCATCACGGCCGCCGCATCTTCGTCGCTGATCTCGTCGGGCAGCTTCACCAGACGCCACGCGTCGATGAGACGGGCCTCGCAGTACGAGCCGATGGGGCCGTTGCTCGTGTAGGCGACCCGGTCGCCCGGGGCGACGTGGTCGACCCCGTCGCCGACGGCCTCCACGACGCCGGCACCCTCCACACCGGGTGTGAACGGGGGCGTCATGGGATAGAGTCCCGTGCGATGGTAGACGTCGATGAAGTTCAGCCCGACGGCCGTATGGCGCACCAGCGCCTGGCCGGGCCCCGGTGTCCCCGGGTCGCGCTCGGTCCACTCGAGGACCTCGGGACCGCCCAGCTCGCTGACCACGATCGCACCGCACATTCGAAACGCTCCTCGCTCTTCGATGGTAGGAGCAGCCAATCTACTCACCTCCGGAATCCCGCATGACACGCCTCGCTCGTCCGCTCCTCCTCGTCTCACTGCTCGCGGTGGTCTCGCTCCCCGCCCCGGCCCGTGCGCAGAACGTGTCCTGGTCGCCGGTCGTGGCCGGCTTCCCGCGCACCGCGGCGGAGCTGAACGGCTTCACGGCGCACACCCGCTACCTCGAGATGTGGGACTACCTGGAGGAGCTCCGCGCCGTCAGCACCGACATGCGGCTCGGGACGTACGGCGAGACGCGCGAGGGCCGGAAGCTCGCGTACGCGGTCTTCAGCAAGCCGCTGGTGAGCGAACCGTGGGAGGCGATGGCGCTCGATCGACCGGTCCTGCTCTTCGCCGCCAACGTGCACGGCGGGGAACGCACGTTCCGCGAGGGGCTCCTGGTCCTGATGCGCGACCTCGCGACACCGGGCACTCCGGCCAACGCGCTGCTGGATCGCGCGACGGTGATCGTCGCGCCACAGATGAACCCGGACGGCTTCGAAGTGAGCGAGCGAGGGCAGCGCGGCAACGCCTGGGGCATCGACCTCAACCGCGACTACGTCAAGCTGGAGCATCCCAGCATCCGATCGTACGTGCAGAACCTCATCGGCCGGTGGCGTCCGCACCTCTTCATCGACGGCCACAACGGCGGCTCGCGTCCGTACAACCTGAACTACCAGTGCACGAGCCACTACGACTCCGCCGTGGAGCTCACCGACATCTGCGACGACGAGATCTTCCGCGTGATCGACGCACGGCTGGAGGGGGAGGGCATGCGCTCCTGGTACTACGCGCGTGGTGACGAGGAGGAGTGGAACACCGGAGGCTCGCAGGTCCGGATCGGGCGCAACTACGGCGGGCTGGTGAACAGCGTCGGGATCCTCTTCGAGGCGCCCTCGCAGGGGCTCGAGGTGGGTGCTCGCGCGGGCTACCTCGGCTACTTGGCCGTCCTGGAGTGGGCCGTGCGCAACGGTGAGCACCTCGTGGGCACCATCGAGGCCGCCCGCGCGGAGACGATCGCGATGGGGGCCGCTCCGTCCGGTCAGGTGGCGGTCGAGATGGAGTACACGGCCGAGGACGAGCTCGTCGACTACCTCCTCGTCGACGGCATGGCGATCGGCGAGACCGTCGACACGATCGAGGTCAGCGGGGCGCGGCTCATGAAGAAGCCGGTCGCGACGCGACTCCGGGACCGTCCCTGGGCGTACGTCCTGCCCCGGGACGCCGAGGACGCCGTCGCGCTCCTGCTCCGCCACGGGATCACCGTGGAACGGCTCTTCGAGCCGGTCACCACGGACGTGCGCGCGTACACCGTCGCCGGCGTGGAGTACGAGCCGCAGTACAACCACGAGGCGGTCGCGCGCATCCAGGTCGGGGAGGTGGTCACGCGCTCGATGGAGCTCCCGACGGGCAGCTACGTCGTACCCACCGCCCAGAATCTCGGTCGTCTCGTGGCGCACATGCTCGAGGTCGAGACGGAGGACAACGTCGTGTACTGGAACCGCATGGACGGCTGGATCCCCCGCCCGGGCAACTCCGATGGCGAAGAGCCGCCGCTCGCTCCGATCTTCAAGCTCATGCAGCCGATGCCCCTGCCCACGATGCTGGTCGAGGCGGCTCCCGCCCGCTAGACGAGCGCGGCGCCCGGACCCGCCCCGTGAAGCCGACCCTTCGCCAGCTCGAGTACGTCGTCGCGGTGGCGGAGCACGCCAGCTTCAGCCGGGCGGCCGAGGCGTGCGGCGTCTCGCAGCCGGGCCTCAGCGCCCAGGTCCAGAAGCTCGAAGAGGAGCTCGGGATGCGCCTCTTCGAACGCCACCCGCGCGGGGTACGGCCGACCGGGGGCGGAGAACGCGTGATCGCGGCCGCCCGGACCGTCCTGCGGGATCTGGAAAGCCTCGTGTCGATCGCGGACAAACTGCACGATCCGCTCGAGGGGACCGTGCGCATCGGAGTGATTCCGACGATCGCGCCCTACCTCCTGCCCCGCGTGATGCCGGCGGTGCGCGATCGCTTTCCCGCGCTCCGCCTGCTCATCCGCGAGGAGCGCACCGACCGGCTCACCGAGCTGCTGGACGAAGGAGAGCTCGACCTCGTCCTGGTCGCGGTGGAGTCGGAGGTCGGTGGGCTGGAGCTGATGCCGCTGTTCACCGACCGCTTTCTCCTGGCGGTCTCTTCCACGCACCCCCTCGCCGAACGGACCGAGGCCCGACCCACCCAGATCGCCGACGAGGACGTCCTCCTGCTGGACGACGGGCACTGCCTGCGGCAGCAGACCTCCGTGATCTGTGAGGCCGCAGGCGCGTGCGAGCTGGGCGACTTCCGCGCCACGAGCCTCGGGACGCTGGCGCGCATGGTGGCCTCGGGCCTCGGGGTCACCCTGATTCCGGAGATGGCGGTCGAGCACGAGACCGGCCAGGGCGACGAACTGGTCGTGATCCCCTTCCGCCCGCCGGAGCCGGGACGCACCATCGCGCTGGCGTGGCGGCCGTCCTCTCCGCACGGAGAGCGCTTCAGGGCGCTGGGCGAGGCCCTCGTGCCCGGTGGTTAGCTGCCGATGCGGCGGTACGTCGCGCGTCCGACGCCCGTGATCTTCCCGTTCTCGTCCATCCGCACGTAATCGTTCTCGATCGTATTGCCGTCTTCGGACAGGGTGTTGATGATCACCTGGGTGACCCGCCCGTTGCGCATGTTCGAGATGCGTGTCGTCTGCTCGTTCACCCACTCCACAGACGTGCGCGCGCCCTGCTGACCCCAGACGTCGCGGAATTCCCCGTCGAACAGGGTGTCGTAGCCCCACGCGTTGTCCTCGCCGCTCGCGTTGGTCGACTCGACGGTGATCGACATCCCGCCGTCTCCCCACGGCTCGTACGTCATGATGTTCACGTACGGCGGCGGGCGATCCGTGTCCATCTGCCACTTCCCGTAGCGATGGGACGCATCCTGAGCCGAGGCGTCGGCGGCGGTGGCGAGCACGACGACCGCCGCTCCGGCGGCGAGGAGGAGCTTCTTCATATTCATCCCCGGTGTGTGGGCTGGGAACCGTTCGTCTGGTCGCGCCAACATATGGCGGGGACCGGAGGGCGTCACGCGCCCCACGCCATCAGTTCGCGACTGCGAACATCACCGGGAACGACACCCAGACCGCCACCTTCCGGTCCCGGTTGATCGCCGGCGAGAACTCGTAGAGCCCCGCCACCTCCAGAGCCGCGGCGTCCAGTCGGGGATGCCCCGAGCTCTCGGCCAGCCTCGTGACCTTCACCCGACCGGTCTCGTCGATGTAGAAGAAGACATGCACTTCTCCGCCGATCCCCGCTTCGCGCAGCATGGGCGGATACGACCTCGCCATCGCCGTGACGATCTCCCGACGATTCAGGATGTCCGGCGCTACGGTGAAGGGCGTGAAGAAGGGCGTCTCCTCGTCCACGACGGCGTCGCCCCGCTTCGGGCCCGGGGGCGGCGGGAGTGCATCCACCGGGTTCGTCTCGAAGGTTGTGGGGGCGATCGTCACGTCGTCGGCGATGTCCGCCGTGGCGATCACCGGCGTAGCCGGGCGGCTGATGGCCTGCGGAGCCTCGGGGATGTCGATTTCGGGAGGCAGCTCGATCGTCGCGATCTCAGCCACCTCGGCCCGGATGTCCTCTGCGGTGAACTCGGGGGCGTAGACGAACGCGCCCACATGCGCCCCGGCGGCAACGATGATCGCGCTCCAGAAGTACGAGCGGAACGACGACTTGAAACGGTTGTTCGCGCTGTCGCTGTCGTCGTACGACAGATCGGGCGCGTGGGCAGGCACCGCCGTCCTCGTCGTCATGATCCACCTCCACTTCGGAGTCGAGACCCGTTTCCCGGCCAACCGCCCCCACCACCCCATCATGAGGATGACGAAGCCGTGGCGAGAAGGGTGTCGGGCAGGGGTGGACGGGGAGTGTCGGGTAACTCCCGACTCACCGGGGTGGGAAGCGCTCGAACATCTTCCCGATGGCCTCCTGGATCGCGCGGTCCATGACCTCGGGGTCGCTGAGGGCACGCGTGATGTCGAACTGGGCCCAACCCCGCCAGAGGACGTCCCGGCTCTCCGCGTCGGCAATATCGACCACGATCGTTCCCTCCTCGAACTCGACGATCTGCGGCGACTCGCTCCTGCGCGTCGCGGAGTACCCCTGCCGCTCGTCCGCATCGTAGACGTCGACCCGACCGCGCACGGTGACGTGGTGGTGAACGGTCAGCCCCGGGCCGGACACACCCTGACGGATCCCGTGTTCCGCCAGCTCGAGCGCGACGGCCGCTCGCAGCCGCTGTTCGAAGAACGGGTTGTCCTGGAGGCGTGGATCGCCCACCGGCCGATCGTCCGCGTCGCCCCACTCGAGCGAGGTGTAGCGGGCGTAGTCGACGCCCGGCGCGTAGTCCGCGCCGGCGACGACCCCGAGGCCGCACGCGGCCACCACGACCGTGGCGGCAACGAGTGAAGAAGTGACCTGACCTCTCATAGCCTCCCAACGGTTGGGCTAACGGTTGGCGGCCCTCACGGTACGGTCGTCTCCACGCGGGGGACGACGGTCGCGGGCTCGAACCGGGCATCCAGGCACAGGACGTCTTCCGCGCGGAACGCGACGAGGGCGAGTCCGGCGAAGAAGATCGTCGAGGACGGGAAGAAGATGAGGTTTCCGCCGTCCGTGAAAAACCCGAACGGATCGATGATCGACTTCCAGACGGCCAGCAGCGTGACACCGGTGACCGCCAGGAGCACAGGGTACGCGAAGCGGCGGAAGATCCCCGCCACGACGACGAGCCCGAGAACGACCTGCGTATACCCCGCGGCCTGCCAGATCGAAGCCCCGGTCACCAGCCCCCCGTAGAAGCCTTCGGAAACGCGCACCGCGTGCTCGACGTTCGAGATCTTGTCCCAGCCCCAGAGGACCATGAGCCAGCCGAGACTTGCGCGCAAAAGCAGAAGAGAAGTGGTCTTGAGGTTCATCGGAGCCTCCGGAGGTCGGTGCGTGTCGTGAGAGCGCCCCACCAACGCCGCACCGCCGAGGCCGGTTCCGCATCCCGTCGGACGGTGGGTCGGAGCGCGGTCCTCGGGACGAGCGCAGCGGACACGCAGCGACTACCCGTCCGCTTCCACCTCCCGCAGGGCGGCCTCGATCCGAGCGCGCAGTGCGTCCGGATCGGCCTCGCGTCGACGCATCGCCAACAGCTCATCCAGAAGCCGTCGCTCGAAATCCGCATGGGCCCGGCACGGCTCGCACGCCTCCAGGTGCGCCTGGATCTCCGCCGCGGACGCGTCGTCCAGCTCGGCGTCGAGGAAGTCCCACAGCGCGCGCACCACGGACTCGCAGTCCCGCGCGCCCGACCGGTCGGTCATGTGTCGTCCTCCACCGGATTCGCCAGCCCCATGTCGACGGCCTGGTCGATCAGGTATTCCTGCAACCGCCGCCGCGCCCGGAAGAGGCGCGAGCGCACGGTGCCGACCGGGATCTCGAGGATCTCGGCCGCTTCGTGGTACGAAAACCCTTCCAGATCCACCAAGGCCACGATCTCCCGGAAGAGTTCCGGGAGATCGCGCATTCCCCGTTCGAGCGCCGGCTGCACGTCCAGCCTGTCGAAGAGATCGCCGAGTCCGAGCTTCTCGGCATTCACGTGGCTCAGGACGATCGGCAGGGCGTCGTCGTCCCCCTGTGCCTCGCGCTCCACGTCGGGCCTCGCCTTCTCCCGGGTGAAGCGCCTCCGGAACGTGTTCTTGCAGATGGTGAAGAGCCAACTGCGCGCGTTCGTTCCGGGGGTGAAGGTGTGCCAGGCCCGGAACGCCCTCAGGAAGGTCTCCTGCACGAGATCGTCCGCTTCATCCTCGTCCCGGGTGAGTGAGAACGCGAAACGGCTCACGTCGGGGATGAGCGGGAGCGCGACCTTCTCGAAGCTCGCAAGGTCTCCGACGGCGTCGGTCATGGCGCATCGTTCATGGCGCTAGGGAAGCTCTGCACAGGTACGGTGGGGCTCGCGCAGGGGGCTCGCGAGTGTTCAGACAAGGAACGACGACGACGCGTAGCCGTAGCTACGGGGAGAAGGAGAGACGACGTATGAGCCCGCGACCCCCCTGCGCCCGCAACGAGGAAGGTATGAGGGCCCCGGCGGTGGTGGGTTACCCGCGGCATGGCACCATCTCGGTCGTCGGCGCTCCTCGCC
>JANQME010000319.1 GCA_028280205.1 Longimicrobiales bacterium | reverse complement strand
ACCCGGCCTCCGTCGTGGCGCACCCGATCACCGCGGGCGTGACCGCGCTCACCTCGAATTCGTACTCGAGCGGCGTGGAGGCGCGGGCCGGAACGACGGTTCTCGCGTCGTGGAGCCCCGACGGGGCACCGCTCGTGGGGTATCGGCTGGGACCCGCCGGCCAGCGCATCGTGGCCGTGAGCCTCTACCCGGCGGCCACCGCATCGGTAACGGGCGACGCCCAGACGCTCTGGATCAACGCCGTCTCCTGGGCCGGCGAAGTCGGCGGACCCGGCTGATCGGGCAGGTCCACCTTCCGCGGCGATCGCCTGCTCCGCGGGGGATCAGCGCCGCTCCACCACCATCGCGAAGCCCATGCCGCCGGCGGCGCATACGGTTACCAGCCCGAACTCGACGTCGCGCCGCGCCATCTCGTTGAGGAGGGTCACGGTCAGCCGCCCTCCCGTCGCGCCGAACGGGTGACCGATCGAGAGCGATCCGCCCATCACGTTGATCCGGTCGACGTCGGGGTGACCCACCGCCCCGGATCGCCCGAGCTCGTCGCGCGCGAACGCGTCGGACGAGAGCGCCTGGAGGTTGGAGAGCACCTGCGCGGCGAACGCCTCGTGCATCTCCATGAGCCCGATGTCGGACATGGCCAGCCCGGCACGGTCGAGCGCGAGCGGGGCTGCGTACGCGGGACCCTGCAAGAGCTGAGCTGCGGGATCGAGCGCGCTCCACGCCCAGCTCCGCACGTACCCCATCGGCTGCATACCCTCCGCGCGCGCTCTCTCCCCAGACATGAGGACGACCGCCGAAGCCCCGTCGGTGAGGGGGGAGGCGTTGCCCGCCGTCACGGATCCGTGCTTCCGGTCGAAGACCGGCCGCAGGGCCGCCAGCTTCTCCGCCGACGTGTCGGTACGGATCCCGTTGTCCGCCGTCACGACCTCGTCGAACGAGGGGGGGACGTATACCGGGACGATCTCGGCCGTGAGCCGCCCGTCCTCCGTGCCGGCCGCCGCGAGACGGTGCGAGCGCAGCGCCCACGCGTCCTGGTCCTGCCGCGAAATGCCGTTCTCCTTCGCCATCCGCTCGGCCGACTCACCCATGGACTCGCCGGTGGTGGGCTCCGCGATCGCGGGCTGCACGGGGACGAGATCCTTGGGGCGCACCGCCCGGAACGGCGCGAGCCGCTGTGCGAGCGTCTTGCCCCTGGACGCTGCCACGAGCGTCTTCGCGAGCTTTTCGCTGACGGTGATCGGGATCCGGGAGAGAGACTCCGCCCCCCCGGCGATCACCACCTCCGCCTGACCGAGCTCGATCATCTGGACCCCGTCCGTGATCGCCTGGTTGGCCGACGTGCACGCGCGTGACACGGAGACCGCGGGCACGGTTTTGGGGAGAACCCCGAGACCCACCTCGCGGGCGATGTTGGGCGCTTGGGTGTCGTGCACGACGGTTCCGTACACGAGGTGGTCCACGCGCTCGCCCCTGAACCCGCTACGCGCCAGCGCGTCGCGCACGGCCGCTTTGCCCAGCTCGATCGCGCTCAGGTCGGCGAAGACCGTGCCCGAACGGGCGAAGGCCGTGCGCGCTCCGGAGACGACGGCGGTATCCATGGCCCCGCCTACCCCTCGACGCCCTCCGCGATCGATCGGGCCCACGCCGGCACCGCACCGGGA
Source organism: Longimicrobiales bacterium (assembly GCA_028280205.1). Classification (GTDB taxonomy): domain Bacteria; phylum Gemmatimonadota; class Gemmatimonadetes; order Longimicrobiales; family Gaopeijiaceae; genus UBA2589. The sequence continues at coordinate 16,284 of JANQME010000319.1, read as the reverse complement.
TCGATGTCGAACACCACCGTGCCGACCAGGAAGACGAGCGTGGCGATGACGACCGCGCCGATGAGGTTGAGCACGATCCCCACGCGCGCCATCTCGCTCACGGCCAGGCGCTCGCTTCCGAAGACGATCGCGTTCGGTGGCGTCGCGACGGGCATCATGAACGCACAGGAGGCCGAGAGCGTCGCCGGGATCATGAGGATGAGCGGGTGGGTCTCCGTCGCCACCGCCACGGCGGCGAGGATGGGGAGGATCATCTCGGTGGTGGCCAGGTTGCTCGTGAGCTCGGTGAGGAAGGTGATCGCGAGGCAGACGAGCACGATCATGGCCAGCGGGGGCAGGGAGCCGAGGAGCTCGAACTGGTCGCCGATGAGCTGGGCGAGGCCCGTGCGCTGGAATCCTGCGGCGAGCGCGAAGCCTCCGCCGAAGAGGAGCACGATGTCCCACGGCAGGCGGGGGATCACGTCGGGCCCCATGACGCGGGTGGCGCCCGAGCTTCGATCTCGAGCCGGGATGAAGAAGAGGAGTGACGCCATCGCGATCGCGACGGTTCCGTCGTCGATCATCCCGGCCGAAGGGAGGAGGTTGGACCAGCCCGGGATGACGAAGAGGCCCACGTTCAGATCCACCCGGAAGACCCAGAGGAGCGCGGTGGTCACGAAGACCGCGAGGACGGTCCGCTCTTCGAAGGAGATCGGTCCGAGCTCGTCGCGCTCTCGTGCGACGACGTCGTGCTCGACCGCCACGTCGTCGGGGGTGCGGTAGAACACCTTCGTCAGCATGAGCCACGCCGTGCCGAGCATGATCGTGCCGATCGGGAAGGCCATGACCAGCCACTGCCCGAACGCGATGGGTGGAGCCTCCGGGAAGAGAATCTGGAAGATGCGCACGAACGAGAGGTTCGGCGGTGTGCCGACGAGCGTCGTGAGTCCGCCGACGGAACAGCCGTACGCGATGCCGAGCATCAGCGAGACCGTGAACGCGTGGCTGCGCTCGGCTCCGAACGCGTCCTCGATTTTGAGCACGATCGCGAGACCGATCGGGACCATCATCACGGCCGTGGCCGTGTTGGAGATCCACATCGAGAGGAAGCCGGCCGCCAGCATGAAGCCGAGCACGATGCGCGCCGGTCCTCCCCCGACGGCGTGGATGATGTTCAGCGCGATGCGCCGGTGCAGATCCCACTTCTCCATCGTGAGGGCGAGCATGAAGCCTCCGACGAACAACACGATCGTGCTGTTGAAGTAGATCGGTGCGGTCGTCCCCCCGTCGAGAATGCCGAAGAGCGGGTAGAGGAAGAGCGGAAGCAGCGCGGTGGCGAACAGGGGGATCGCGTCCGTGACCCACCAGGTCGCCATGAGGAGCGCGATCGCGGCCAGTCGGCTGGCGGGCGGATTGGCCGGCTCGATCGGGAAGAGCATCAGCAGGACGAAGAACGCCGCGCCGAGCCAGAGTCCGATCGTTCGACCCCTGCCACCGTGCGGGCGGGGGTGGTGCTCCATCTGCTCCTTTCGTCCGGGGGTCCGACAACGTCGGGCGCCGGGGACGGTCGATCAAGCCGCCGTTGCCCCGCCGGCCGAGGCCGGGCGGCGGAGCGTCAGTTGGAGTCGCCGATCAGTGTGGTGGGGATGTCCAGGCCTTCGGCGACGTGTCCGAAGATACGCTCGTAGAAGAACGTCATTCCCGCGGCGGCCAGGGCGTTGCCCGCGGCGACCCGCAGCAGGCCCATCTCCGCCAGGAGGTCGGGTGGAACGAGCATGTCGAAGACGAACACGCCCGCGCTCAGCGAGACGAAGAGCCCCACCCAGACGACGAGCGGGCGCGTCGTCGTCTCCGCCATCCGGGACGATACGAACGCGAAGAGCGCGCCGACGGACGTGAAAGCGACGAAGTGGATCAGACTGAACAGAGCCACGAAGTCGAGCCGCTGCGGACCTCCCTCGACGGGGAGCTCGCCCGTGAAGAGCACCGTCGCGATGAGAAGCGGGGTCTCCAGCGCGCGACCCGTCACCATGTCGAGCGCGAGGAAGAAGAGCGCGATCACACCCGCCCCGATCGCACCCGCCCACGTCATCGCGTAGACCAGATCCGACGGCGAGGAGAGGGATCGTCGCTCCACGTGGGTCGCGCTCCGATCGAGGGTGGACAGGTCGGCCGCGCCCCGGTTCCGGGGCGGACCAAGCTGAACACATAGGGTACGAGCGGTGTTTCAGCAAGTTCCCGTACCGCGATAGTTGAACGCTACATGAACAGAATGGATGCATGTCGGTGAAGGTCCTCGTGACGGGTGCGACCGGGTACGTCGGTGGGCGCCTGCTGCGCCGTCTGCTGCGCCGGAACGACCTCGACATCGAGATCCGTGTGCTCGTGCGGGACGCCGAGCGGGCCCGGGCCCGTGGCTGGCCCGACCGGGTCGAGGTGGTGGAGGGCGATCTGCTCGACGTCGAGTCCCTTCGACGGGCGCTGGAGCACGTGGACGTCGCGTACTACCTGGTCCACTCGATGTACGCCGGCCCCGACTTCGCCGAGCTGGATCGCCGGGCGGCCCGGAACTTCGTGATGGCCGGCCAGCGCCTGCGGCAGCTCATCTACCTCGGGGGCATCCTCCCCGACGCGGGCAGGGACGGGCCCTCGTCCGAGCACCTCGAGAGCCGAGCGGAGGTGGGCCGCATCCTTCGCGAGGGTCTGCCGACCACGGAGTTTCGGGCGGGCCCGATCATCGGCGGCGGCTCCGCGTCGTTCGAGATGGTCCGCTACCTCACCGAGCGCCTGCCCGTGATGGTCGCGCCGAAGTGGATCCTGAATCCGGTGCAGCCCGTCGGCATCCGCGATGCGCTTCTCTATCTCCAGGCGGCGCTCGAGCGTGAGGATTCGATCGGTGTGGTCGACATCGGCACCGATCCGCTCTCGTTCAAGGGGATGATGACAGGGTACGCCGAGGTCCGCGGGCTGCCACGGTTGATCCTTCCCGTGCCGGTGCTGGCACCCCGGCTCGCGGGGCGTTGGGTCGGCTTCGTGACTCCGATCCCCAACGACCTCGCGATCCCGCTGGTGGAGGGCGTCGTGCGGCCGGTGCTCGGCGACACCTCCCGGGCGCGGGAGCTGTTCCCCGAGATCGAGCCGATGTCGTACCGGGATGCCGTGGCGCTCGCACTCAAGCGCACCGAAGAGGGCGAGGTCTTCACCCGGTGGAGCGTCTCGGGGGACTCGAACGACCCGGACGTGCGTCTGGTCGACACCGAGGGCGTGATCCGTGAGGTTCGGACGCGGGTCGTCGATGCGCCGGTCGAGTCGGTCTTCCGCTCGTTCGCCACGATCGGGGGCGAGCGGGGATGGCTGGTGTGGGAGTGGTTGTGGCGGCTGCGCGGCATCCTCGACCAGATCGTGGGAGGTCCCGGGCTGCGACGGGGCCGTCGAGATCCGGAGATCCTGTATCCGGGTGAATCACTCGACTTCTGGCGGGTCGAGGAGTACCAGCCCCCCTCGATCCTGCGTCTCCGTGCGGAGATGAAGGTACCCGGGAAGGCATGGCTCCAGTTCGAGGCGATCCCCGAGGGCGAGGGGACCCGTCTCGTGCAGACGGCCTTCTTTCAGCCGACCGGCTTCTTCGGCTGGATGTACTGGTATTCGAGCTATCCCCTGCACGCGTTCATCTTCAGCGATCTGGTGGATGCGTTGGCCCGGGACGCCCGGGAGATCGCGCCGACCGAAGTTGCGGCTTGATCCTGCCGAGTCGACCGCGGCAAGTTGGATCATGGCATCCGACCCCTCTCATACCCCCTCGGGGCATCGACGACATGGCCCGTTCCTCCTGCGGAACGCTCATGTAGACGACGCCCGCGCGATCGAGGCCGTCCACTGGGCGGCCCGCGAGGCCGTGTACGACGGGCAGGTGGCGGACTGGCCTCCCTCGGGTCTCGACCGGGACGGGCGGATCGAACGGTGGACGCGCTGGCTGTCCTCGGAGCACCTGCACTGCATCGTGGGCGAGGAAGACGGTCGGATCGTCGGCTTCGTCACCATTCGCGCTTCGCGGGACGAGGACGCGGAGCCGCATGTGGCGGAGATGCCGACGCTCTACGTCGACCCGGCCGCCTGGCGCCGCGGTCTGGGCGCCGCCCTCTGCCGGGCCGCGGTGGCGCTGGCTTCGGCCCTCGACTTCTTGGAGCTCACCCTCTGGGTGGTCGAGGTGAACACGCGGGCCCAACGCTTCTACGACGCGTTCGGCTTCGTGGCCGACGGAGCGAGCCAGGTCGACGAGGACACCACCGAGCGCCTCGTGGCGCGCCGCTACCGGCTTTCGCTCGGGGCCGAATGAGCCGCACGATCGCCTCGTTCATCCGGACGGTGCCCGACTACCCGAAGCCGGGCATCCTCTTCCGGGACGTCACCGGGCTCCTCGAGGACGCGCGCGGACTCCGCATGGCGGTGGACCTGATCGTGCACCGCTACATCGACCGGGGCGTCGACGTGGTGGCCGGGATCGAGGCCCGCGGGTTCATCTTCGGTACGGCCGTCGCGTACGAGCTCGGCGTCGGGTTCGTCCCGATCCGCAAGGCCGGCAAGCTCCCGGGCGAGGTGATCGCGATCGACTACGAGCTGGAGTACGGGAGCGATCGGATGGAGATGCATGTCGACGCGATCCCCGACGGCGCCGGAGTGCTCCTGGTCGACGACCTCGTCGCCACGGGGGGCACGGCTCTGGCCGCGCTCGAGCTGGTTCGGCGAGCGGGCGGTCGGGTCGACGACGCGTCCTTCGTCATCGACCTGCCGGAGCTGGGGGGCGCCGACCGGCTCCGGGCAGAGGGGGTGGACGTCTTCGCTCTGTGCGCCTTCGACGGAGCGTGAGGGGAACCCGCTCGGAGCCGACTGCATAGGAGGTGGTGCGCCCGACAGGGGGCGCCGTTGGAGGCGGAGGCGGTTTCTATGCGCTCGGAGTCGATGCGTCCAAGGTGGAGAGGCGCTCCCGCGACAGGTCTTCTGAGCGCGCTCGCCATGGTGCCGACGGCCGTCCTTCCTGTCGCTGCCCAGGAGTCCGTGGTCGTCGAGGGCGTGGTCCGCGATGCGCTGACCGAAGCGCCCCTCCCCGGCGCTCGACTCCGCTTCGAGGGGATCCGCGGAGGCGTGCTGGCCGGCGACTACGGCTCCTTCCGCTTCGCGGAGGTACCCGGTGAGTCCGTGCTGCTGCTCGTCGAGCAGTACGGCTACGAGAGCCTCTGGTTGAGCTTCGATGCGAGCGCGCTCGAGGGACCGCTCCTCGTGGAGCTGACGCCTCGCCCGGTCATGCTCGACGGGCTGGAGGTGGTCTCGGAACGACTCGCGACCGCGAAGGAGCAACTCGATCTCCGACAAAAGGCGGTCGCCGTACAGTCGCGTGCGTTCGACCAGCAGCGCCTGTTCCGCTCCGCCTCTCCGAACATGGGGCTGTTCTTCCTGCAGGAGGGCCAACTGCAGAGCGTGCCCTGTGGTCGCCGCAGCTTCGCGTCCTTCTGTGTGTGGCGACGTGGGCGCGTGATCGAGCCGGTGGTCTACATCGACGAGGCCCCGATGATCGGAGGCTTCGAGATGCTGGCGACGTACCGGCCGTGGGAGCTCTACCGCGTCGAGGTCTACAGCCAGGGACAGGAGATCAGGGCGTACACGCACAACTTCATGGAGCGCATGGCGCGCCGTACCGAGCACCTCGTGCCGATCGGCGTGGGGCGGTAGGCTGGCCCGAGGGAGCCTTCCACAGGAACGAAGCCCCGCCCCCTACCTCGCCGCCAGCGCGTCGAACTCCTTCGCCAGCTCGACGTCCCACGTCGTGATGCCGCCCGCGTCGTGGGTGGAGAGGTCCACGCGCACCGTCCGGTAGACGTTGAACCACTCGGGGTGGTGGTTCTTCCGCTCGGCGCAGAGTGCCGCTCCGGACATGAAGGCGAACGCCTCCACGAAGTCCTCGAAGACGTACTCCTTGTGGAGCTTCCCGTCCCGTAAGCTCCACCCGTCGAGGCTCGCGACCGCGTCGTCGAGGGCGTCGCCCTCCAGCAGCGTCCTGCTCATCGTATCGTCTCCAGGATCGGCTCCGTCGTGTGGTTCGCGGAGAGGATCGCACGGTATCGCGGAGCGCGACCGGAGTGAAGGGGGAGGTTCACGGTGGGCCCACGAGCAGGGCCTCGACGACGGACCGCTGCAGCGGACCCAGGTCCGGGTACTGCGTATTTCCGTCGACGCCGCCGTGCTGGCGATTCGTGAGCAGAACCAAGGCGAGACCCCGCTCGGGCATGCCCAGCACGAACGTGCCGGTGAAGCCGGTGTGGCCGAACGCGCCCGCGGGGGCCCAGGCCGGGAGCTGCCACCCGAGGGCCTGGTCTTCGCCCGTCGAGGCCAGGAACGCCCTGACCGTCGCCTCTTCCAGCATCCTGCGTCCGTCGGCACCGACCCCGCCGTCGAGGAGGAGCCGTAGGAGGACGTCGAGGTCGGCGGCCGTGGAGAAGAGTCCGGCGTGCCCGGCCACGCCTCCGAACGCGTGGAAGGCGTTTCCGTCGTTCACCTCGCCCGAGAGCGTGTACCTCCGCCACCCGTCCCACGCGTCCGGATCGCCGTCGATCCGGTAGCCGAAGTCGGGGTCGTGAACCATCCGACGCTCGAACGGATTGCCGTGCGACGTGGCGGCGATCGCGCCGTCGAGGCCGTCCGGGTCGTTCGTGCCGCTCGGGTTGTCCGGGCCGGATCCGGTTCCGGACGGCCCCTGGGCGACGGGCCGGAAGTGCGTGGAGGCGAGACCGAGCGGCTCGTAGAGCTCGTCGCGCAGGAAGACGTCGAGGCGTCGTCCGCTCACCTCCCTCACGAGCCGCCCCAGGACCATGAAGCCGAGGTCCGAGTAGCGGCGCTCGGCCCCGGGGGCCCGGTCGAGGGGTCGGGAACGCACGTACGCCCACGTGGCTTCGGCGTCGGCGGCGTGGTAGTAGACGGGCTGCCAGGCGGGCAGACCGGACCGGTGCGTGAGCAGCTCCCGAACGGTCACTGCATCCCGACCGCCGCCCGTGAAGTCCGGGACGTACCGGGAGGCCGGAGCGTCCACCTCGACCCGACCGCGATCCGCGAGCAGCATGACGGCCATCGTGGTCGCGACGACCTTCGTGACCGAGGCGAGGTCGAAGACCGTCTCCGTCGTCATCGGGACGGGTCGGGCGCTGCGCACGATGCCCGAGCCTCCCGGGTAGAGCCCGCCGCCGTACTCCCACGAGCGAGCGTGCCCGTGCGCGCGGACGTCTCGCCAGCCGTCGGGCCCGGAGAGCGACAGAACCGCGCCGGCGACACGCTCGTCCGCCACCCACGCCGCCACGACGGAGTCTGCGCGGGCGAAGGCCGACCCGAGGTCGTGACCGGCGCCGCGGATCTCTCGGTCGGGCGCCGTGCACCCGACGAGCGAGACGATCGCGGCCGACGCGAGCACGACGAGGCGCCCGGGACGTCGTGTGCGCCCGCGGCGGACGGTGCGAAGCTCGGATGGGGCCTGAACGTCGGGCATCCGTGGAGTATATGGCGGGCGTTCCCGCGGGCCGAGCCGAGGCGATATTGATACATGGCGACGTGCACCGTCCGACCCGTCGAGACCGCGGACGCGGATGACTGGATCCGCCTGCGCACGGCCCTCTGGCCGGAAGTGCCCGGGGACCATCCGCCCGAGATCACCGCGTTCCTGGCCGATCGACCGGAAGCTGCCGAGTGTTTCGTGGCCGAGGACGCACGGGGGCGCATCGTCGGCTTCGCCGAGGTCGGCCTCCGCTCGTTCGCGGAGGGGTGCTTGACGTCGCCCGTAGGGTACCTGGAGGGAATCTGGGTGGAGCGGGAGGCCCGGACAGCCGGTGTCGGCCGCGCGCTCGTCCGGGCCGGGGAGGCGTGGGCGCTCGCACGGGGGTGCACAGAGATGGCCAGCGACCGGGCGATCGACAACGAAGCGAGCGGCGCGTTCCACCGAGCGGTCGGCTTCGAGGAGGCGGGCCACGTCGTCTGCTACCGGAGGTCGCTTCGACCGGGGGAGCACCCTTGAGTGACCGGGTGGAACGCAAGCTCCGCGAGGTTCCGGTGGCCCGGTACGACTACCGTCACGAGGCGGAGTTCGCGGCCGGCTTTCTCGAGGACGCGGGCATTCCCTACCGTCTCCAGCTCGACGACCCCGCGCTCGGGATGTCGGTGGGCGTCGAGGCCACCCTGTGGGTGCGTGAGATGGACGCGGATCGGGCGCGCGACGTCCTCCACCTGGATGAGATGAAGGCGCGTCCGTCCGCGCCGGCGAAGAACCCCGTACCGCATGCGCCCCGGCTCGACGAAGAATCGGCGCTGCTTCTGCCGGTTCGGGAGCGGGCCGTCGCCCTGCTCGTGGCGGCCGGGGGGTGGGCGGGGCTGGTGTGGGCCGGACTCGGCGTTCCGACTTCGGCCGCCGGCTACGTCCTGCACGGACTCGCCGCTATCTTGGCGCTCGTCGGCCTGTCGGGCCGGGCGCCCCGTCCTCTTGCGCGGCTGCTCGGCATCCTCGCCGGCGGCGCCCCCTGACCCACCCGGACGCCCGTCTCCATGCGCGCGGTCACGTTCAACGTCACGATCCCCAGCTACGTCATCGGAAAGACCCTCGGGCGCGTGACGGACGCCGCACTCTACGGGGGGCTCAGCGGGGTTCGGTTCGGAGAGGTGCCGGAGCCCGACCTCCCCGGCCGGGAGTGGGTCCGGCTCGATGTCCTGAAGGCGGGCATCTGCGGGTCCGACATCGGGAACCTCACCCTCGAGTCCTCTCCCGCGATGGAGCCGTTCGGCTCCTTTCCCGCGGTTCTCGGGCACGAGGTGCTGGCGCGGGTGGCGGAGGTGGGGCCGTCCGTGCGTGGTGTCGAGGTCGGGCAGCGCGTCGCCGTCGATCCCGGCGTGTCGTGCACCGTGCGCGGCTACGACCGGGCCCACCGATGTCCCTCGTGCGAGGACGGTCTGCCGGCCACGTGTCAGCGCGCCGGGGACGAGGGCCTTACGGAGATCGGCGGACGTCCCATCCAGCGCGGCGCGGTCGTCGGCTACCACGCGAGCCTGCCGGGCGGGTGGGGCGAGCGGATGATCGCGCACCAGAGCCAGCTTCACCCTGTCGACGACGCCGTATCGGACAACGCGGCGGTGCTCATCGAGCCCCTGGCGGTGGGCATGCACGCGGTGCTGCGCTCGCGGCCGCTCGGCTCCGGCCCCGTTCTCGTGCTCGGCAGCGGGCCGATCGCGTTGGGCGTGGTCTGGTCGCTCCGCGCCGTCGGATTCGAAGGGCCGCTCATCGCGCAGATGAAGCGCCCCCACGAGAAGGAGCTCGCGCTCGCCCTCGGCGCGAGCAGCGTCGCGACTCCGGGCGACGAGGCGAGGGACGCCCTGGTCGGAACCGGTGCGCAGGCCTACATGCCGATCGTCGGCGACGAGGTGTACGCAGGAGGCGGTTTCCCGCTGATCTTCGACTGCGTCGGCTCGGGACAGACGATCAGCCAGGCGCTGCGCTATGCGACGACCCGCGGGCGGATCGTCCTGCTCGGGTGCGCGGCGGAGATCCCCAAGCTCGACCTCACCTTCGTCTGGGCGCGCGAGCTCGAGATCAAGGGCTATCAGTGCTACGGGGACGAGTCGTGGCGCGGCGAGACGCTCCACACCTTCCGCATCACCCACGATCTCATGCTCGAGACGGGCGCGCCGCTCGAGGATCTGGTGACCCACGTCTTCCCGCTCGATCAGTACCGCAACGCCCTCTCCACGGCCGCCGACCGTCGCAAGACGGGCTCGGTGAAGGTCCTGCTCGACCCACACGCGACGTGAGCCGAAGCGGTCCGCACGTCGCCGTGGTGGGCGGCGGCGTCATCGGAGTGTCCGTCGCCTACCACCTGACGCGAGCCGGGGCGACGGTCACCCTGGTCGAGCGGGACCGGATCGGGGCTGGCGCTTCATCCGGCAACGCCGGCACGGTCTCCGCTGGGCACCCCCCGCTGAACCGGCCGGGTCGGGTACGCCGTGCCCTCGTCGACATGCTCGATCCGGCGAGCCCGCTCTACGTGGCGCCCCGCTGGGACCCTGCGCTCTGGCGGTGGCTGATCGGCTTCGCCCGCTACTGCACCGAAGAGCACGTCGAGCACTGCATGCGCGTCATGGCCCCGCTCGGCAAGGACGCGCTCGCCCTGTTCGACGAGGTGATCGCGGAGGAGCGGATCGAGTGCGGCTACCGGACCGAAGGCTACTACGACGTGTGCGCGACCGAGTCGGGCCTCGAGGGGGCCCGGCACGAAGCCGACGTCCTGCAGCGGCACGGGTACGGCCCCGAGACCCTGAACGGCGACGAGCTTCGCCGGCGCGAGCCGGCTCTCGGACCTCGCACCGTGGGCGGCGTCTTCTACCCGGAGGCGGCGACGCTCGACCCGGCGCGGTTCCTCTCCGGCCTCGTGCGGGCCGCGCGACAGCGTGGGTGCGTCGTGCGCGAGCGGGTCGCGGTGTCCGAGGTGCTGGAGCGCTCGGGTCGGGTACGCGGGGTGCGGACGACGGACGGCGACGCGATCGCGGCGGACGCCGTGGTCCTCACCACCGGCCCGTTCTCCAAGCGGCTCGCTGAAGAATTCAGAATCAGAATATTGGTTCAGCCGGGCAAGGGGTACCACAGGGATATCGAGATCGGGCCGAATGGGGCCCCGAAGCTCGGGATCGCGTGCGTCCTGAACGAGTCCTCGGTCTTCTGTACGCCGATGGGGACGCGGGTCCGATTCGCCGGGACGATGGAGTTCTCCGGGGAGAACGAGGTGGTGCGAGAGGCGCGTCTCCGCCAGCTCACGCGGGCAGCCCGGGCCGCGTTCCCGGACCTCGGCACGGCCCGACCCGTCTCCGAGTGGTGCGGGCTCCGCCCGGTCTCGGTGGACGGTCTGCCGATCGTCGGGCCGGTGCCCGGCGTGGACGGGCTGCACGTCGCGACCGGACACGGCATGCTCGGTCTCACGCTCGGTCCGGTCACCGGGCAGATCGTGGCGCGGCTCGTCGTGGACGGCGACGACCCTCGCGCGGAGCCTCTGGCGCCGGGTCGGTTCGGGTAGCGCCGACGCTCCCGATCGGGTGCCCGTCCGCCCCTCAGAGGTCCAGCGGGATGACCTCCGGGCGGACCTTGCTGGTCGGGCTCCGGCCCGACACCTCGACGCCCTCCAGCTTGAGCAGCTCGACCTTCGTGGCCAGCCCACCCGAGAAGCCCGTGAGGCTCCCATCCGAGCCGATCACGCGGTGACACGGGATCACGATCGGGATGGGGTTGGCACCGACGGCCTGACCCACGGCGCGCGCCTGGTCCGGCTTGCCGATCTCCTTCGCGAGGCGGCCGTACGTCGTCACGCGCCCATACTCCACTCGACCGAGCTGCTCGTACACGTCCCGCTGAAAGTCAGAGCCGACGCCGGAGAGGTCGAGCTCCAGGTCGAAGCGCCTCCGCTTCTTTGCGAAGTACTCGCTGAGCTGGGCGACCGCCTGCCGCAGCCTCGGCGGCCACTTCGCGGGGGGGTCCGTGTGGCGTTCCTTCGGAAGCGGTCCGAACTCGATGCGGCGGACGCCGAGCGGGCTGGTCCAGACCGTCACGGGCCCGGCTCGCGTGCCGGGCAGGTACGCCGAATGAACCTCGATGGAGGTCAGTGCGTCGCCCTGCCCGCGCTCTTCTTCAGCGCCTCCTGGAGCGCGTCGAAGCCGAGCAGCGCGCACTTGATGCGCACCGGGAACTTGCTCACACCCTGGAGGGCGCGGAGATCGCCGAGCGACCGGTCCTTCGCCGCGTCCTCGTCGCCGTGCATCATCTCCGTGAAGCGGGCCGCGAGCTCTTCCGCCTCGTCGAGCCTTCGGCCCTTGAGCAGCGTCGTCATCATGCTCACCGAGGCCTGAGAGATCGAGCAGCCCTGCCCGACGAACTTGGCCTCCGCGATCGTGTCGCCCTCGATCCGAAGCTGTAGCCGGATCTCGTCTCCACAGACCGGATTGGCCATATGGATCTCTACGCTCTTCTCCTCGAGCTCGGCCTTGTTCCGCGGATTGCGGTAGTGCTCGAGGATGAGCTGCTGATAGAGCGAACTGAGCTGTGGAGTCTCCATGGGCGCCTGCACGGTCTGCACGGATAGGTAATGTAAGGCCCGGAGCAAGCGCGGGCACGTCGGATTCGGGTCGCCACGAGCCCCGACGGGTCTCGCTCACGCCGACTCGATCTCGAGCGCCGCTCGAACCCCCGAGTGGACGGCTCCCTGGATCCACGCGTGCCAGGGCGACGTGTGCTCCCCCGCGAAGTGCAGGCGGCCCTCGGAGCCCGAGACGTGAGGGTAGAGCGTACGGAAGTCGCCGGGCCTCCACTTCACGAGGGCACCTCGTGCCCAGGGGTCGCGCTGCCAGGAGAAGAAGGCCGTGCCTTGGATCTCGTCCCGGAGGCGCGGGAAAACGTCTTCCATCATCTGGAGCGTGGCCCGAACTCCGTCGTGCTCTCCCATCCGGTCCACCGTGCGTGCCACGTCGCCGTGCAGATAGGCCATCAGAAGGCCCCGCTCCGCTTCCTGGCCGAAGCTCGAGTCGAAGATCTCCATCGGGTGATCGGTGACGGCGAAGCCGCTTCGTCCTCCGTCTTCCCAGAACCGCCGTCCGACCTGGGCGTACACGCGCGTGACCGACGCGTACTGCGCGGCCCGGATCGCGTGGCTTCGCCGCGGAGACAGAGGAGGATCGATCCGGATGTCGCGGAGGACCGGGAGCGGCACGGCCAGGACGACTCGATCTGCGGCCACGACACCGCTGCCGCCCGGACCCGATACCTCGATCCGGGCACCCGTCCGGTCGGTCCGGATCGCTCGAACCGGCGCTCCGTAGCGGATCCGGCGCCCGAGCCGTGCGGCCATCGTGCGTGGCAGCCGATCGTTACCGCCCACGATCCGCAGCTTCGGCGCCGCGAGCGATTCGAGCTGGATCAGGACGTCGAGCCCGGACAGATCGCCGAGGACACCGAATCCGAGGTCGAAGAAGTCGACCAGCGGTCGGGAAGCGCCGAGGCTCGTGAGCAGACGGGTCCCGTCCACCTCGTCGAAGCGCAGCGCGGCCTCCGGTGGCCACGTCGGATCTTGCGGGCTGCCGAGGAGCTCGAGCGCCGACCCGGCAAAGTGCCGCAGCGCCGCCCCCGGCCCCAGTCGCTGCTCCTCGGAAGTCAGGCCCAGAGCGGCCGGGGTGCGGGGGTCCGTGCTCGCGTGATTCCGACCCGCGACGTGGATCACGTCGTGACCCGTCGAAGGCTTGAACGGGGCCAGCTCGAGATCGAGCGCACGGATGTGGCGCAGGGTGAGGTCGTGGCTCTCGGGGATGCGCGCGGCACCGGCCTCCGCGTACAGCCCGTCGGCGAAGGGTGCCCGCAGCGTCCGCACCCGGCCGCCGGGCCGGGCCTGCGCTTCGAGAACGAGGACGTCGTGTCCCGCGCGCGTGAGCTCGAGGGCCGCGGTCAGCCCGGCCATCCCGGCGCCCACGATCGCGATGCGTCGACGCGGGCCCGATCGGTGCAGCCCGCCGGGGATGGACTCGGCGGCCTCGATGTCGATCGGCCGCAGGGTGGCGGCGGTGCTTGCCAGGAGGAGGGAGCGCAGGAAGGCTCGCCTCGAGGGTGTGTCGTTCATGGGCGTGGTCCATCGGCGTGGGGTCGCGCTAGACTGGACGGTCCAGTACTCTGTCGTCATGGAGCGTACAGGGAAGGAGGCCGAACCGGCTCAAGCACCCGGGGCGGAGACACCGCCGTCCCGCTCGGAACGGAAGCGCGCGGCCATCGTGAGCGCGGCCGAGGCGCTCTTCCTGGAGGGCGGCTACCGAGGCACGTCGGTGGACCAGATCGCCGCACGGGCAGGCGTGTCCAAGCAGACCGTCTACAAGCACTTCGGCGACAAGGAGCGGCTCTTCACGGCGATCGTCGTGGAGACGACGAGACGCGCCGGAGCGGCCTTCTTCGACCAGGTATCCCGGTCGCGCGACGTGGCATCGGTGCAGGCCGGGCTCGAGCGGCTCGCGACGGTGCTGGTGCATACGGTCATGGAGCCTCCGGTCCTCCGGCTCCGGCGACTGGTGGTCGCCGAGGCGGTCCGCTTCCCCGAGCTCGGGCGGCTCTACTTCGAGGAGGGACCCCGGCGCGGGATCGACGCGCTCGAGGCGCTCTTCACCGACTACACGGCTCGCGGGCTCCTGCGGATGGACGACCCGCGCTCGGCGGCGGAGCACTTCACCTGGCTCGTGGTCTCGACCCCGCTGAACGCCGCGATGCTCCTCGGCGAGGACGCCCGTCCGACGCGCAGCGAGTGGGAGCGACACGCGGTCGCGGCCGTCGGCGTCTTCCTGGGCGCGTACGGTCCCGCCGGGAGGTGACTGGATCTTGCAACGCGGTGGGTCGAGCGGCGGCCGAGCAAGGATCGCCTCGTCGCCCCGCGCCGCGGTCGAGGGGGGCGACTCTCCCGCTCGGGCGGCTCAGGCGAAGATCCTGCGCACCTCGTCGAGGCCCTCGACCAACCGGTCGACCTCGTCCTTCGTGTTGTACAGGTAGAACGAGGCCCGGGCGGTGGCCGAGACGTCGAAGTGCTTCATGACGAGCTGAGCGCAGTGGTGCCCGGCCCGGACGGCGATGCCTTCGGTGTCGAGGATCGTCGAGATGTCGTGCGGGTGGGCATCGCCGAGCGTGAACGAGACCACCGCGGAACGCTCGTCCTGCGACTCCGGCCCGAAGATCCGCACGCCGGGCACGGACCCCACGCGGTCCAGCGCGTACGCGAGCAGGTCTCGCTCGTGCGCCTCCACGGCCTCCATGCCGATTCCCGAGAGGTAGTCCACCGCCGCCCCGAGCCCGATCGCTCCGACGATGTTGGGCGTGCCGGCCTCGAACTTGTGCGGCACCGCAGCCCAGGAGCTGGCGTCCCGGTCGACGACGTGGATCATCTCGCCGCCACCCTGATACGGCGCCATCGTCTCGAGCAGCTCCCGACGCCCCCACAGGGCGCCGATCCCGGTGGGACCGCACATCTTGTGGCCGCTCAGGGCGTAGAAGTCGGCCCCGAGCGACTCGACGTCGACCTTCGTGTGCACCGCGCCCTGCGCGCCGTCGACGAGGACGATCGCTCCGACCGCGTGCGCGGCCTCGATGATGCGCGGGAGCGGGTTCACCGTACCGAGCGCATTCGAGACGTGCGACACCGTGACGAGCCGGGTACGCTCGTTGACGAGCCCCGTCTCCAGGTCGTCCAGCACGAGCCGGCCCTGCTCGTCGAGTTCGACGTAGCGCAGCCTCGCCCCGGTCCGGCCCGCGAGGATCTGCCACGGCACGATATTCGAGTGATGCTCGAGCACGGTGAGCAGGATTTCGTCGCCCTCGCCCAGGTGATCGAGCCCCCACGCGTGCGCCACGAGGTTGATCGCGTCGGTCGTGCCGCGGGTCCAGACGATCTGGGCCGGATTCGAGGCGCCGATCCACGCCGCCACCTTCTTCCTCGCCTCCTCGTAGGCCACCGTCGCTCTCCGCGAGAGCTCGTGGATGCCGCGGTGCACGTTGGCGTTGTCCTGCTCGTAATAGCGTTCGATGACATCGAGGACGGACTGCGGCTTCTGCGAGGTGGCCGCGTTGTCGAGGTAGACGAGCGGACGTCCGTGGACCTCCTGCCTCAGAGCGGGGAAGTCCGCCCTGATCCGGTCGAGGTCGAAGGCCGGAGCGGCCGAGCGGGGCTCAGCCGACGTCGACGTAGATCTCGTCATCGCGGATCTCGACCGGGAAGGAGTCGACCGGCCGAATGGCCGGCAGCGCCTTGCGGGCGCCGGAGCAGGCGTCGAAGCGTGCTCCGTGATAGAGGCAGACCACGTCCCCGCCGTCGAGCTCACCGTCGGAGAGCGGGTAGTCGTCGTGCGAGCAGCGGTCGCGCAGCGCGCACACCGTCCCGTCCAAGTTCGCCAGCACGATGGCGACCCCGTTCGCCGTCACGCCCTTCAGCTCCCCGGGGGGACACTCGTCCAGCTTCGCGACCCTGACCCACCCGGCCATCGTCCCTCCTAGGCCGTGCGGACGAGCTTCTCTTCGATCGCCGCGCCGGCCTTCTCGATCACGCCACCGAGCGGGAGGCGTGAGAGGACCTCCCCGAGGAAGCCCATGACGACCAGGCGCTCCGCCAGCACGCGAGGCAGTCCGCGACTCATCAGGTAGAACTTCGCTTCCGAATCCAGCTCGCCGACGGTCGCTCCATGCGAGCACTTCACGTCGTCCGCCTCGATCTCGAGGTTCGG
>JANQME010000313.1 GCA_028280205.1 Longimicrobiales bacterium | reverse complement strand
AAAGACACCACAAAAAAACCGTAATAAAAAATGCTGAATTTTCCATTTCTAGATGTATAATAATTCCAACTTAGCTCCGCGAACGTGCTCCCGCGCCAGGCACCCAGGTGGGCCGAGCTCTCATGACGGAGCAGGCTCGCCTCTCCCACCGGCCAGCCTCGACGGACACCGAGCTCACCGGCGACCTCGGTGCCGGGCTCGATGGGGCGAACCGGACGCGTGGACTGTCCGAGAAGTGGGGACTCACTCCAGACCCCTGTCACAGACTCGTGCCGCTCCACCCGCGCGCCGACCGTCCAGCTCCTCGGGCCCGCAGTCGTCGTCAGGCTCCCACGGACACCCGTGCTCAGGTAGGGGTCGGGCCGATCCTCACCGGAGGTCAGCATCGCGAGGGATCCGAGAACGTCGTACCCGGAGCCCGGCCAGCCCGCGTCCTTCAGCTCCAGCCACTCCGCCCGGAGTCTCGGTCGAAGTCGCGCCTCACTGCCCGAGAGGGCCACAGTGGCCGACGGTCGGTGCGCACCGAAGGCGTATCCGGCCAGCGACTCGACGCGCACCTCGCCGAGCGCGACGGAGACGCCGGCGCCCACCCGCACACCTTCCACGCGGGTCACTCGGAGGGCGGAGGAGAGGCGGTCCGTATAGAGCCGGACGCCGCCCCCGCCGCTGGACGCGAACTCCCGGAGCTCGCTCCACGACAGGTCGGGGAGGCTCCACGAGCCGTCGAGCCCCTCCGCGGCCATCCTGTCCAGGAGTCCCCCCCGGAAGCGGGCGGTGTCCGCCCCGGTGCTCCCGTCCGCAACAACCGGCGGGTCTCCGACGCGAGGGGCGTACGAGCCGTCGAGAGCCACATAGTCGCTCACCTCGATGCGCGATCGGATCACGGTCCCGAGGGGGAGCTCGATGACGGTGCTCTCGCGGCGCACCTCGATCGTCTGCATACGCGGCAGCCAGACATCGTCGTCCCAGAGCATGAACTCCAGGCGAACGCGGACGTAGTCGTTGCGCGGGTCCGCATAGGAGACGTCCGTGAAGGTGAAGTCCATGCGTGCGATTCCACCCGTGGACTCGTCGACGTGGATCGATCCGACGAACGCCGGTGAGCCCGCGTTGCGCGGACGGACGATCAGCTCCGTAATCCGCCGAGGCTCGCCTCCACCGGCCTGCAGAACGAGGGTCGATCCCAGCCGGAAGTCGTACCGCTCGGAGGAGGCCTCACTGAGTGGATGGGGCACGCCGCGAACGTCACGTCCGTCTCCTACCCTGATCCGATCCGCATACGTGCCCTCGGCGAGCGCGAATCGATCCGAGTAGTAGCGCATCTCCTCGATGGGCAGCAGTTCGCGCCCCCGCGTCGCGCGAAGAAGCTGCCGAGTCCGACCGGGAGGGCGCCACGTGACGTCGAGCGAGAGCTGATCGACACGCAGGGGGACCGGGGGCGCGCCGTCCTCGCGGTCGAGGTAGAAGTACACGTGTCCGTCGGCCCGCGCCTCGTACGCGGTGCGTCGCGGCCCCTCGGCGAGCGACCGCCGCGCCGCTCGGGCGGTCTGAACGAGCGCGAGCGCGTCCACTCCATTCCAGTCGGCATCCTGGGCGTCGACCGGCGGCGGGAGGGGCGTGAGCGCCAGCCCGAAGGCGAGGGCTCCGGTTCGGGCGAAGTGCAACGGGCCGAGGGCCGATCAGTCGGCGTGGACCCGGCCGTGCAGCGACGTCTCTGGTCGACCCTGGATCCACTCTTCCACTCGACCCCACGCGACGGACATCTCGCCCGCGGCAACCACGGGTCGCCCCCTCTGGGCCCACCGGTCCACGGCGTCCTCCCGATGCTCCGGTCCGGCCTCGACCCACACCCAACGCTCGTAGAGGCGCAGCCACCCGACGAGCACCCCGGTCAGGTAACGCCAGTGCGCGAGCTCATCCTTGGTCGGAGCCCGCATCGGGGGCAGCGACTCGGGGAGCCATGGCAGGCACCGAAGGTCGGCACCGGGCGTGAGGAGAGGGCCGAAGTCGCCCCTCGAGAGGAAGACGCCGCCGACACCGTCCTCTCCGTAGAACGCACCGAAGCCCCGCAGCATGAGGCGCCCGACCATCGGGAGGTTCAGTCGGTACACACTCGAGCACGTCTTTCCCTCGGGCGGTGGGATCCGCTCGAAGCCGTGTGCGACGAGCAGGTTCCCCGGGTACTTGATATCCCTCCCGAAGCACCAGAGCTGCTGGTTCAGAAGGTGCGTCGCCCAGGACACGAACTCCGAGGGGCATCGGGGCGCAGAAGGCTGCAGTCGACCTCGCGCGGTCCGGAGCCCGCAGGAGGCGTTCGGCTCGGCTGCGGCGTCGACCGTCTTCATATTGAGATTGTACTCTCAATAATCCCCCCGTCAACGGCTAGGGCTGAATCCCGATCGCCTCCATTCCCGCACGCACCGCCTGCGCGTCCTCCGCGCCGCGAGCTCCGCTTGCGCTGAACGCCCCGACGATCTCACCGCCTCTCCGCAGAAGCAGG
The DNA here is from genome assembly GCA_028280205.1 of Longimicrobiales bacterium. Classification (GTDB taxonomy): domain Bacteria; phylum Gemmatimonadota; class Gemmatimonadetes; order Longimicrobiales; family Gaopeijiaceae; genus UBA2589. The sequence continues at coordinate 13,194 of JANQME010000313.1, read as the reverse complement.
CCGCCGTCGTACGTGAGCGCACCCTCGATCGGCTCGATCCGGCCGGCCTCGACCGCAGCGGCGTAGTCGGCGGTGTTCATCTGCGCCGTGATCGCCGTGTTCGTCTTGTTCATCGCGACCTCGTAGTTCCGCGTCGGCACCCCATCCATCCGTCGCACGTAGATCGGTGTGCCTTCGGCATCGGTGATCACGAAGGCGAGGTTCCACCCGTTGGCGCGGGCCTCCGCCTCGGCGGCGTCCATCGCCGTTTTCGCCTCCTCGAGCGTGATACGGGGGGCGGGCGGCTGCCGCTGCTGGGCGTGGGCGGACTCGGCGCCCACCAGAGTGAGCGCGAGGAGAAGGGTCAGTCTGGTCACCGTGGTATCTCTCATGAAGGTCTCCATTCGGATGTTCTTGCCTGGGTCCGACCCTGCGGATCCGAAGAAGGTCGGGCACACCCTCGACGATCCGCGCGATGCGTCCCATCCTACGAAGATCGCAGGCGCTCATGATGGGAATTCGTACTCAATACGTCCACCCGCGGAACAAGATCATGCCCACCCTGTCGCCCACCTGTCTTCGGTTCTTGGCTCCCGTAGCCTTCGCCGCTGCTGGTGCCGCCTCTCTAGGCGCGCAGCAACCGGGCGGGATCCAGCACAGCGTCGTATACCGTCAGCCAGCGCGGTTTGCCGCCTGGCCTGCGAACCTCGGGATGTGGTCGTGGGGAGAAGAGATCCTCGTGGGCTTCGTCGAAGCTGCGCACCAGGACCGCGGCGGGTTCCACAGCTACGATCAGTCGACGGCGCGGGACACCTTCGCGCGCAGCCTGGACGGCGGTGTGACCTGGCAGATCGAGGACGCGTATCAGCAGGGGCAGACCGGCTGGAGGTACACCAATCGGCTGGAGCGTGCGGTCGACCCGAGGGCCCTGGAGGACCCGATCGACTTCGCCCATCCCGACCTCGCGCTGACCTTTCTCAGGCGTACGAACGACGTCGGTCCATCCCATTTCTATGTCTCCCGGGACCGCGGGCGGTGGTGGCAGGGGCCGTACGCTCTTCCGAATCTCGACACACCCGGGATCGCCACGCGCACCGACTATCACGCGGAAGGTCCCCGTCGGCTGCTCGCGTTCTTCACGGTCGCCAAAAGTGACCAGAAGGAGGGGCGCGTGCTGGCGGCGCGTACCCACGACGGCGGGATCAGTTGGGAGAGGGTGGGCTGGGTGGGACCCGAGCCAGAAGGCTTCGAGATCATGCCCTCATCCGTGCGACTTTCGCCCGGCGAGATCCTGACCGTGGTCCGGCGCCACGAAGCGGATGGAGAGGATCTCCTTTCGGCCTATCGGTCTGTCGATGATGGCCGGACCTGGCACCGCATCGGCAACCCGGTCGCCGACACCGGCTACGGTGGCTCCCCTCCTGCGCTGCTGTCACTCGGGGAGCGTGGACTCGTGCTCGTCTACGTCGTGCGCAGCAACCAGGGCTCACGGCTCGAAGCGATACGAAGCGGCGATGGGGGCGAGACATGGGGACAACCCGTCGTGCTGCGGGCCGACGGTGCCACGAGCGACGCGGGTTACCCTCGTATGGTCCAGCGGCCGGATGGAAAGCTCGTGGTGACCTACTACTGGAACCACGCCGCGATCGAGAGTGGCGAGCCCTGGAGATACATCGCGGCCACCCTCTTCGACCCCGCGATCCTGCCCTGACCCGGGTGCGACGCACGGCAACGTCACCTCTCCCCACCAGCGAGCACCCGTTGATCGTAATGCGCAGGTCGGTTGATGGCCGCCAACTGGGGTTGTGGCTCCTGTGCTGCGCCTTGCCCCTGTTCGCGGCGAGCTGCGGACGCGGTGAAGACGGATCGTCGGACGGGGCGCTGAGAGGAGCGCATTTGGTCCCGTTGGCGCATGCACAGACGTTCCGCGTGTACGAACGGGAGGGCTATCGGATCGTCGACATCGAGGCGTCCATCGTGGCGTGGGGTGGATCGTCGGGTGGGCCGGCTCAACGGGCGCGTCTCGTGCTCGTACCGCGGGATCGAGAGGTTCCGGAGCTCTCGGGCGACCTGACCAGCGCCACCCTGATCCGGACTCCCGTCACGCGGATCGCCGTCAACGAGCAGGCGCACGAGGCGATCCTGCGCGCTCTCGGCATCGCCGACCGCATCGTCGCGGTGGGCGGGCACACGAGCTACGACGACGACCTCCGTGCGCGTGTTCGTGCCGGTGAGGTCCACCAGATCGGCTACGGCTGGCATCAGCCGCCCACGTTCGACGCGCTGCTCGCGTCCCGCGCGGACGTGTTGCTGGCTCGTATGGCCGACCTGACGCACACGCAGCATCTCGAGAGGGTGGAAGCGCTGGGGATACCGGTGGTGCCGACCTTCATCTACGGCGAACCGCACTACATGGGCTCCGTCGAGTGGATTCTCCTGGTCGGGATGCTGACCGGCCGGGAATCCGAGGCGACGGCCCTGGTCGGACACATCACGGCGGAAGTCGAGCGCTGGAAGGCGCGGGCTGCGTCGCAGCCGCGCCGGTCGTTGCTCTGGGCCTGGTACGAAAGCGCCGGCGACCGTTGGGCCGTCACGCAACGCAATGCCGCGGCGGCCCTCATACGCGACGCCAACATAGAGCTGGCGCTGTCCGCGCCCGATGATCCGACGCTCGACGTCTTCTCGCGGCTATCGACCGAGCAGTTGTTGCGCGGCGGTGCCGATGCGGACTGCTGGATGATTCGGGAGCCGCTCACCGCACCGTACCCTCATCCCGACCTCTACGGGAGTTTCCGCGCCTTCCGCGAGGACTGCGTCTTCTGGCAGCACGGGCGCAAGAACCCGGCGACGGAGGCATGGGAGATCTGGGAGATGGGTATGGTGCGCCCGGACTACCTGCTCGCCGACCTCGCGAAGATGATCCATCCCGCGCTGCGCGACGGGCAGTATCGCTATCTCGCCACAGAGGGCTGGGACGACGAGGACGTCAGCTCGAGGGTCTATGAATGACCACGCCCCTCGCGTGACACGGCTCCTCGCGAGCAGCTTTGCTCTGGCCTTGGCATTGCTCGCGCTCGCGCTGTACGCGCTCGCGTTCGGGCAGATTTCGCTATCCGTCCCCGACGCGGTGGCGGCCCTCCTCGGCACGCACACCGATGCGATGACGACGCAGATCGTCGTCGAGATTCGCTTGCCGCGTGTCGGCACGGCGATTCTCGCCGGCGGCGCGCTGGGGATCGCCGGCGTACTCATGCAGGCGCTGTTCCGCAACCCGGTCGCGGACGCATGGTCGCTCGGTCTGCTGGCCGGCGGCCAATTCGGTGTGGCGCTGACGGTCGCAGCGGCGGCTTTCGCCGGTCCTGCCGCGCTCTCGTTCCTCACGGTCTTCGCCGGTCCGAGCATCACCGTTGCCGCCGCCGCCGGTGTGTCGCTGACGGCGGTGTTCATGTTGGGACTCGGACGCAGGATCGGCGCGATCACGCTTCTGGTCGTCGGCTTGATGCTGGGCTTCACCGCCCAGGGCCTCACCAGCGTGCTGCTGCACTTCGCAGCGCGTGCGGGCGGTCGCGTCTACGGCGGCTGGAGTGATGCGAGCTTCGCCGGAGTCGCTCCCGAGAACCTGCCTTGGCTCGCCGCCCCCATCGGCGTCGGCGTCGTGCTCGCGATCGCCACCGCAAAGCCGCTCACGTCGCTGCTGCTGGGCGAAGCCTACGCTCGCAGCCTGGGGGTGCGGGTGCCGGCTTTGCGTCGCCTCGCGCTCACCGCCACCGTGATGCTGGTCGCGCCTGTCGTCGCGTTCTGCGGCCCGGTGTCGTTCGTGGGCCTGATCGCCCCGCACTTCGCGCGCGCCCTCGCCGGCAGTGCCCGCATTCCGGCCCTGTTGCCTCTCGCCGCGCTGGGCGGCGCACTGCTCGCGCTCGCCGGTGACGCCATCGTGCACCAGCCTTGGGAGCAGCACTTCCTGCACCTCAACGCGATCCTGGCGATTCTCGGCGCGCCCACGGTCATTCTGATTCTGGTCTTCTCGCCGGCGGTCCGGGGATGGCGTTGATGCTGCGCCTCGACGACCTCAGCGTGGGCTATCCGGGCGCGGGTCAACCGGTGCTGGCGGGAGTTTCCCTGGAATCGCAGCGCGGCGACTTCATCTGCATCGTGGGCCGCAACGGCGCCGGTAAGTCCACGCTGATGCGGACGATCGCCGGCCTGCAGGTGCCGCTCGCGGGGAGCGTGGCGCTCGAGGGCGAGGACATCGCCGCCATGCACCCCGCCGTGCGGGCACGCCGGATTGCGGTGGTGCTCACGGAGCGCCGGTTCAGCCCGGGACTGAAGGTGGAAGACGTCGTGTCGCTCGGGCGCCAACCCTTCACCAACTGGCGAGGCCGGTTGACCGACGACGACTGGAGAATCGCCGACGATGCCTTGAAGCAGGCGGGGGCGAGCGCTTTCTCGGGGCGCTACTTCGACGACCTCAGCGATGGCGAGCGTCAGCGTGTGCTCATCGCACGGGCGATTGCGCAGACGCCCAGCGTCATGATCCTCGATGAGATCACCGCCTTTCTCGACCTGCCCGGGCGCGTGGAGATCATGAGCCTTCTGCGTCGCCAGGCACGGGAGGAGGGCACCTGCGTGCTCTTGTCGAGCCACGACCTCGACCTCTCCCTCGAGCTCGCGGATCGCATCTGGCTGCTCGATGGGTCGGGTGGCCTGGCGGAAGGGAGAGCCGAGGCGTTGATCGCTGCGGGTCGAATCGGGCGAGCCTTCGACACCGATGAGGTCGTCTTCTCGAACGATCGCAAGCGCTTCGAGCTGCGCTGAGTTCGCGGATTCGCGGGACCGCGGGCGCCTGACTGTAACTGCCCCCGACCGGTGCGGCAGTCCGAAGTCGCGGACGCGATCCTGGGCGCCCAAATGGAGCGGTTTATCGGTAAACGAGAATCGATTATCATTCTCGCCCATGACTTTCTAAACCTACTCGAACACGAGGTACCTTCCGTGATCCGCACCTTTCCGCGGGCATCGGTAGCCGCCCTCATGGGCGCTCTGGCTCTGGCCGGCTGCTCCGACGACGATCCAATCGGCCCCACCGATCCCGACGAAGTCTCCGCCGCCGACGCCCGTCGCCTGGTGGTGGCCGACGCTGAGAACCCCATTCTCCGGGTCGTCGGGCTGGGCCCCGACGCCTCGGACGTCACAACCCTCAACCTCACCGCACCCGCCTCGTATCTCTACGCCTCGGGTTCGGGCCGCTTCGCCGTGGCCCAACAGCGCGCCGAGAACGTTCTCCACATCATCGACGGGGGCGTGGAGGTGAACGCCGACGAGATCGCGTGGCAGACGCCGTCCGTCGTCGCGGGATTCAACGACGCCGAGCCCACGCACGGCAACGTGAACGGCGACATCATCTCAGTCTTCTTCGACGGGAATGGGATGACCCACTTCTGGGATGAGGACGACCTCCTGGCCGGCGAAACCGATCCGTTCCTCTCCCTCGGCACCGGTGGGGCCTATCATGGCGCGACCGTCGCCAAGGGCGACGGCGAGCACGTGGTCGTGACCTGGCGGGACACCACGAGCATCCTCCCCAGCGGGGTGAACATCTTCACCCGCGAGGGCGTCCTGGTGGACTCCACCCGCGCCTGCCCGGCTCTCCACGGCAACGCCGGGAACCGGGACTGGGTGGTCATCGGCTGTGGGGACGGCCTGCTCACCGTGCGCATGGATGGCAGCACACCCGAGTTCGATCGCCTGAACCTCGCCGACGGCCCCCAGTGGGGTACCGGTACGGTCTGGAGCGCCTGGGACGCCGACCGTTTCCTCCTGCGGAACACCGACCGGAGCCTGCCGCGCGGAACCCCGCCCACGCCGGACAACCGGCGTCTGGCCACCTTCGCGCCGGCCACCGGGACCATCGTCAACCTGACCCTGCCCGACGGCGACGTGGATTGGACCGCCGATCTGACCAAGGACGGTCGGTACGCGCTGGTCCTGGGCCGGACCGGAAACCTGTACGTCTTCTCCATGGCCTCGGCGGCCCTGGTGGTCCGCTTCGATGCGATCGTGGGCGATCCGGACTCCATGCCCACCGATGCGGCACCGTTCCTCACCAGCGCCTACGACCGGGCCTACCTGTCGGATCCGGCCGGTAGCGAGGTCATCGAGTTGGATCTGGCCAGCTCGACACCGGCGATCCTCCGCCGGATCTCGGTCGCCGGAGTTCCCACCCGCCTTGCAGTGGTGGGCCCGGTAGACGACGGAGAGTATGTGGTCCAGAACTGACCGATCCACACCCCTCCCCCGGCTCCGGTCGGGGGAGGGGTGTGTTCGTTCGCCGGGTTCGGCGTTCGGCCTGGCGTTGACGCTGCTCCTCACATCGCCTGCCCTCGCCACACTCCACGCCGGGCTCCACGCCCAGGTCACCTCGGTGACCCCAGGTCTCCGGGTGACGGGGCGGGTCGTGGAGGTCGAGCGGGGGACGCCGGTGGCTCAGGCCACCGTGGTCCTGGTGGGGCTGGGCGTGAGCGATGATCGGATCCGGGGTGAGGGCACACCCGGCAGGAGCGACTCCTCCACAACCGAAACGCTGACGGGTACGGATGGCGACTTCGCGGTGGAGCTCGTCCCCGCCCCCCGGGAAGCGACACTGCGGATCAGCGCGCTGGGGTACCGAACCCGGACCGTCAGTCTGGCCGACCTCCCGGGTTTCGACAGCTCTCCAGCTGCCGTGGTCCTTACCGTGCGCCTGGATCTCGACCCCCTGCCGATGGACGGCGTCATGGCCGTGGTTCCGGGCACCCGCATCCGGGGAGGCGCCGGAACCGTCTCCGTCCTCGACGGAGAGGGCCTGGCCCGCCGCCAGCGGACCAGCGTGGCCGCCGTCCTGGAGGGCGAGGCGGGGGTCACCACGCGATTCAACGGACCCGCCGCCACCCAACCCGTGATCCGGGGGCTCAGCGGGGATCGGGTCCTGATCCTGGAGGACGGCCTCCGGACCGGCGACATCGCCACCACCGCCCCGGACCACGCCATCACGGTGGACCCCATGACCGCCGAGCGCCTGGAGCTCATCCGCGGCCCTGCGGGCGTCCTCTACGGGAGCAACGCCCTGGGCGGAGTGGTGAACGTGGTCCGGGAGGACATCCCCCTGGGCCCGGCGGAGGACCTCACGGGGACCCTCCGGACGGGCGTCGAGTCGGCCACCGCGAGCCGGGTGGTGGCCGGTCACGGCGTGATCCCCCTGGGCCCGTTCGCTCTCCGGGCCGGCGGGTCCCTGAGGAAGACCGACGACACCCGCACCCCCGGTGGCCCACTTCCCTTCACCGACCTCTCCGCCCACGACCTGGGAGCGGGACTCGGATGGCGGGGCGATGCCACGGCAGGAGGCGCAGCGGTCCGCCACCTGCGAGGGACCTATGGCGTCCCCTCGAGCTTCGGGGGCCTCACCCTTCCCGGGGCGCACGACGGGGGCGTGTACGTGGACTACACCCGGACCGTGGGCCGGGGGCGCTTCGAGTGGAGCCCGGGGGAACGCGGCCGCGCCGACGGCGGCGCAGTCGCTCCAACATCCCCCTCTGCCGCCCGCACCTCGGTGGTGGCCATCGCGTCGGCCATCCGCTTCGAGCAGTCCGAGTTCGAGAAGGGCGGCTTCGTGGGGACCCGCTTCGGCCAGCTCGCCACCTCGGGCGACGTGGTTCTCAGGCGGGAACGGCCCGGCCGCTGGGCGGTCACGGCGGTGGGGCTCCACGGCCAGTGGCGGGACTTCCGGGCCGAGGGGAGCTTCACCGGCACCCGTCCGGCCGTCCACCAGGGGGCCGCCCTCTACGCCCTCCAGGAGGTACGGCTGGGCCCCACCGCCCTGGTGGGAGCCGCGCGCTTGGACCGGATCCGGGTCTCTCCGTTGGACAGCACGGAGACCCGACTGCTGCGGGGCGTCCGCACCCGGGACTTCGGCGCCCTGACCGGCGCCCTGGGCGTCCGGGTCCGGCCCCGGCCCCAGCTCTCCCTCGGGATGAACCTCACCCGGGCCTTTCGGCCTCCGGCGATCGAGGAGCTCTTTTCGGCGGGCCCCCACCTGGCCTCCTACGCCTACGAGATCGGAAACCCCGACCTGGAGCCCGAGGTGGGAACGGGACTGGATCTGATGGCGGCCTGGAGCAGCCAAGGAGTAAGCGCCGAGTTGACCCTCTTCCGGAACGCCCTCCGGAACTTCATCGCCTACTTCCCGTCGGTGGATCCCGATACGGGGGAGCCCCTCCGCGACCCCCGCCTGCGCCGCTACAACGTGTACCAGGCGGATCAGGCCGACGCCCGATTCGTCGGGGGCGAGGCCAACCTGCTCCTCACCCTCCCCACCGCCTTGGCCCTCCGGGCCGTGGGGAGCTGGGTGCGAGGGAGCTGGGCCGCCGACGACTCACCCCTTCCCGCCGTCCCCCCGGCCCGGGGCCGGCTGGCCCTCACCCGGGACGTCCCCCGCTGGTTCGCCACCGTGACGCTGGAGGGAATCGGCCGGCAGGATCGAGTCGCCGAGGCCCCGGCCCTGGGAGGCGGGTGCGACCCTGCCGCCGGAGTGGACGCCCTCCTCCCGGCCGAGTTCTGCCCCACCCCCGGCGCGCTGCTCACCCACCTGGAGGTGGGGTTCCGCCTGGACGTGGGGGGCGTGCCTGGGACGCTGGTGGTGGCCGCCGACAACCTCTTCGACCGGCCCTGGCGGGACCACCTCTGGCGAGCCAAGCAGGTGGCCCCCCAGCCCGGCCGCAACATCCGGATCTTCGTCACCGCCCGCCCGTGAGGCCGACCATGCCCCGCCTTCGGAATGTGGCCGTGGCCGTGGCCCTCGCGGGCGCCGCCTGCGAGCACCCCATCGCCGTGGTCACCCCCCATCTGGAGGCGGCCGACGTGGTCCTGCGGAGCGCGGAGGGGGAGGAGTTGGCCCGGACTCGGGACAACCGGAGCTGGACCGGTGCAGGCCCCACCCTCGCCGCCGGTGACAGCCTTCGCCTGGTGGTCCGCTTCCTGGACTTCCAGGGAGGTGAGCTGGACCTGGACTTCCGCTCGGACCTCCAGGTGCGCCTGGAGTTCGAGGATCCGTCGGCGGGCTTCTGGGAGCCCCTGAGCCCGGGGGGCCGCCTCTTCGCCCTGTCGCCCGGAGACCACCGCCTGAGGGTCCTGGTCTGGCACCTGGACCATGTGGACTTCGTCACCCCGTGGCTCGACGTGGCCGTCGCGCCCTGAACCCGACCTGCACTCCCCCATGACCCATACGCCCTCATACCCCACCCCGTCCCGTCGCCAGACGCTGCGCCCCGCGCTCCGGGCCCGCCCGACCCTGGCCCTTCTGGCCCTCACCATCACGTTCGCCGCCTGCGGCGAGAGCGTGACCGAGCCCACTGTGGAAGGGCTCGAGATCGCCGACATCGTCCTCGAGATGGCCAACGGCGAAATCGTCTACTCGCACATCGACCACTGGCACGGCTTCGCCGTGGTGGAGCTGTCCGCGCCCCAGGACGTGACCGTCCACTTCGTGGCCCGGAGCTCCCATCCCGACGACCACGAAGTCCCTTCGAGGGACCAGTGGTTCACCCTGGAGGATCACCCCGATTACGGGCTCCAGGTGGTCATCGAAGACGCCGGTCTGGCCACGTGGAGCGGTGACCGTATGGGAGGCCGCCTCACCGGTCTCGCGGCCGGCAGCACCCGCCAGAGCTTCGTCGTGCGCCGGGGGACCACCACCATCTTCGAGGCCCCGCCCCTGAACCTAGTGGTGCGGTAGGGTTGCGACCGTGGAGGGTCGGAGCGGCTCCGACACGCCGACGTCGAGCCGCTCGACCACTCGCAGCGCCGCCCTTCGGATGGAGCCGGCCAAAGCGAGCGAGTAGTTCTCGACGTACCACTGCCCCTGACGGGTGCGATAATCCGAAGTCGCGGAGGCAATCAGGGTGTCTTCGACGGGCCGGTAGCGGTGGAGGAACGACACCACGGCGAACTGATGCCCTCGCTCCAGCTGCTCCTCAGCCACCGAGTCTTCGAGGGCGTCGTACGGCGGGCTCCGATCCTCGGTGAGGACCGCGGCCAACTCGTGCGCGCCCTCCCGCGTGGTCTCGTCGAGCAGCAGGTAGAAGCCTGCGGCCTGCTGTGCTTCGGCCAGACCCGCCAGCAGAGCGACGCGCTCCCGCGGAGGCGGCTTCGCCTGAAGCGTCTGTACGAACGCCTCGAGCGTTTCCGGCGGTTCGTAGTCGGCCAGCAGGTCGCTCACCTGTGCGATCGAGCTGGTGCTCAGCAACTCGGAGACCTCTTCGAGCACCACCGGGACGGAGGATTCACGGAGCAAGTCCACCACGTCCTTACGCATCCGGTCGAGCGCGAACTCCTCGCCCACGACTCGCTCCACCCCAGCCGACTCGAGGTCGACCTCGGAGCCCACCACCTGCTCGAGGGCGACCAGAAAGGCCGTGGCCTGGCCTTCGAGGACGTTGTCGACAAGCGAGTATTCGAGGATCAACTCGATCGCAGCGAGCTCGTCCTGAGCCAGGGCGCCCACCGGGATCGTGAACAGCGGAGCCAGCCAGAGGCCGACCACCCACCGACGAGGTCCCAGCGGGTCGAGAGTCACTCCTCGGGCCACCTGCCAAAGAGGGTCGCGTACAAGATGCGGTAGATGTCGGTGTTGTCCACGGTGCTGGGAAGAAGCTCGGCGTTGAGACCGGCCGCCCGGGCGACGATCCCCCCATGCACGTCGTTGCGCGCCGCCCACGCAACCCCGAAGCGTAATCGCTTCCCTGCGCGGTCGGGTTCCGCCACGAACGGCTGTGTGCCCGTCCCACCAACGCCGTCCAGCGCTCCCCCACTCACGGTGCTCGACGGAAGCGCGCGGGTGAAGGCGCCCGGGTCGAAGACCGGGTAGACCTCCAGGCCGCCCGCTTCGCTGTCCGCCGCCGTCACGAGCAACGTCTCGGGCCGACGCTCCACGAAGTCCAGCGCGACGCCGAGGGCGTCGTCGGCCCGTCCGAGTGCCTCGAGCGAGCCTGAGGCGTTGTTCTGGTTGGCCAGATTGTCGGAGCCCTCCTCCTCCACGACCAGGAGGAAGCGCTCCTCTCCACGGCCGAGCACGCGCAACGCCACCTCGGTCATCTCGCCGATCGTGGGCGCGTCGGGATCGTAGACCGGAGCTCCGCGCGTGTCGAGCTCCTCCTCCGTCCGATCGTTGAACGTGTGCCCGGCTGCGAAGACGCCCAGGATCCGCTCGACCGAGTCGGGGAGGGCGAGCAGGTCGGCACGGTCGTAGACAACCGTGTAGCCGAGCTCACGGGCCCGCGCCACCAGGTTGCGTCCGTCGAGCCGGAGCCCCGGCTCGCCGTGGCGACCTACTTCCCCTTCCGGCAACAGGAGCGTCTCCCCGCCACCCATGATGACCTCGGCCCCGCTCTCGATGAGCTGAAGCGTGATCGAGTCGAAGTCACGGCGGGACGGCGCGCTTGCGGCCCATACGGCGGTGCCCGGCTCGGCGAGATGGCCGCTGTTCACCAGGCCGGTCCGGAGCCCGGCCTCCTCGGCTTCTCCGAGGAGACTCATCCTCGAGCCCGACAGAGCCGTGAGGCTGTCCGCACCGTCCATCCCGAACGAGTCGAAGCGGACCTTCGCCCCGAATGCATGCGCGGTGGCCCCTCCGTGGGAGCTGGCGCCGAGGGAATTCGACAAGTGACCCCGGTAGACGCCGATGTGGGGAAGCCTGTCCCAGTGGATCTCTCCGTCCGGACCAGCGAGGAGGAGGCGGGCAGCGCCCCAGTGCGCTACGCCCGCGCCGTCCGGGTGAACGAAGATGGCGCTCCCGACCTGCGGCTCCTGCTGAGCGGCGGCGGGTTGGAGCAGGAGGACAGCCAGGAGGAGCGTCAGAGCGATCGCACGAGACATCATGGGACGCGTGTCGGAGGTTTCGGAGCGTGCGCCTCGAGCCAGTCGGTGATCGCGAGGCGGACCTCCCGAGCGTGCTCGATCAGCGAATGACTCCCACCCTCCAGGATGATCAGGCGATGTGGATGCCCCCGTTCGAGCAGCCGGCGTGAGAAGTCCAGGGACACCGATGGGTGCACGGCCGTGTCCTCCGCCCCGTGGAGGACGAGCACAGGCGCGGAATGCACCGCGTCGACCGCCCGGATAGCCGAGCCTCGCCGCAGGGCTTCGCTTCGGCTCTCGTCGTAACCGTCGAGCGAAAGCGCATAGACGGCGGAGTCGAGCGCCGGACGCCTGCGTGCGTTGTCCTCCAGGTCGAGGCTGGGCGCGATCAGGACCACCGCGTCGAAGTCCGGCGAGCGCGTAAGCGCCCATGCGGTCACGCCACCTCCGCGGCTCAGCCCCACCAGCGACAGTGACGAGACGTCCGCGTCCGGCCACGCCCGCAGAGCATCGACGGCCGCCAGCACGTCGTCGATGTCGCCGGCGCTCAGGGTCGGCTCGCCCTCGCTCCCCCCTTCTCCGCGGTACTCAGGAGCGAGTACGGTGCGCCCGGCCTGCGCGATCGCGAACATCCGCATGACGTCCAGGAAGCGCAGACGACCGTACTCGCGGTTGCCGCCACGCGCGTAGACGACCGCGGGGAACGGTCCTTCACCGGGCGGGCGAACGAGGATGCCGCGCAGCACGAGCGAGTCCGAACGGAACGCGACACGCTCGACGAAAGCGAGCGATCCGTCCAGTAGGCCGTCGAACTCCACCTCGGGAAACGCAGCCGCGAGCGCCGCAGTGTCGCCGGGCGATCCTCCCCCCGCCATGAAGTCGAGCCACTCGGCACGTCTGGCGAACGGAATCTCGTACGCGCTCCGCTCCAGCCACGGCCCGCTCGTGGTGGCGTCCGAGCCCTGTCCGCCCGCCTGTGCAGTCGCGACTGCCGGGGCGATACCGAGCGAGAAGGCCAGGGCCCACGCCACCAGCCCTCGCGAGGTCATCGACTCGCCTCCGCCCGGAACGCCGTCACCGCCTGGAATCCGCTCGGAACCCTGTCACCGACTCGAGTCCGCCCGGAACGCCGTTACCGGATCGAGGCGCGCCGCCCGCGCCGCAGGGGCGCATGCGGCGAGAAGCGCCACCACGACGATCACGAGCGGCACCCCGAGAAAGGTGATCGGGTCCCATGGCGAGACCCCGTAGAGGAGGCTGCGCACCGCCCACGCCACCGCGAGCCCCCCGGCGATGCCGAAGATCACGCCGATGCCCGTCGGGGCCATG
>JANQME010000272.1 GCA_028280205.1 Longimicrobiales bacterium | reverse complement strand
CCCGATCTGTCCCCATTCGCTCGCCGTGCGGCCCCTGGTCGTCGCTGCGTCGGCCGGTGTGCGTGTCGGCTCCCTGGATCCGGACGCCGACCACCACCTCACGGTGGACGGCCAGGTGGTGCACCACATGGCGCCGGGAGAGCACGTGTTGATCGAGCGCGACGAACGGCCGCTCTCGCTCGTGCGCATGCCGGGTCAGACCTTCTTCCGGACGCTGCGCCGCAAGCTGAACTGGGCCGTGCGCTCGCCCGAGCGCGCCTGAGGCGGGGCCGCCCGTCGCCCATTTGGATGGTCCCGAGGCGAGGCTGCCCCGTCGCCCATTGAGGGGGCGCGGCCGGCCGCGGTAGCTTCTCCCATGCTCGTCGAGCTTCGCATCCGGGACTACGCGGTCGTGGAGGACCTCGCGCTCGAGCTCTCGCCCGGGCTCAACGCCCTGACCGGCGAGACCGGCGCGGGCAAGTCGATCATCGTCGGTGCGCTCTCCCTCCTGCTCGGCGAGCGGGCTTCCTCCGAGGTCGTGCGCACGGGTGCCGAGCGGGCGACGGTGGAGGCCGTCTTCGACGTGCAGGACGTCCCGGCCGTGGCCACCCTCGCCGACGACCACGGCTTCCGGCTCGACGACGACCTGCTCGTGCTCCGTCGTGAGGTGGCGGCCGAAGGACGCAACCGCGCGTGGGTGAACGGGTCGCCCGCCACGGCGGGTACCGTGGGCGCGCTCGGCTCGGCGCTCGTCGACCTGCACGGCCAGCACGAGCACCAGACGTTGCTGCGTGCCCCCGACCAGCGCGCGATCCTCGATGCCTTCGGCGGCTGCACCGCGCTCGCCGAGGCGGTGGCCGAACGGTATACGCGAGTGCGCACACTCGTGGCCGAGCTCGAGGCGCGCGAGGAGCGCCGCCGCGAGGTCGCCGCCCGCGCCGACTTCCTCCGCTTCCAGCTCGAGGAGATCGACGGGGCTGGGCTCGCGCCCGCGGAGGACACGGCGCTCGAGTCCGAGATGGCCCGGCACGAGCACGCGGAGGAGTTGGCGCAGGGCGCCGCCGAGATCCACGTCGAGCTGTACGAGTCCGAGGCCTCCGTCCTGGACCGGCTGACGCGCGAGCTCGGGACGCTCGAGCGGCTGGCGCGCTTCGACGGCGAGCTGAGCCGATGGGTCGAGGAGCTCACCGAGGCCCGACACCTCGTGGAAGGCGTCGGCCGGCGAATGGGGGACTACGCTTCCTCCGTCGACCACGACCCCGAGCGGCTCGAGGAGGTTCGGACCCGGCTCGACCGGATCGCGAGGCTCAAGCGCAAGTACGGCCCCGAGCTGGCCGACGTCCTCGAGACCGCGCAGCGGGTGCGCGCCGAGTTGGCCGACCTCGACGAGGCGGACCACGATCTGAAACGGATCCGTGCGGAGCTCGACAGCGCTCGCTCCGCCCTGGCCACCGCGGCGGCCGAGCTGAGCACCGCGCGGACGCGGGCCGCCCGCGAGCTCGGAGCGGTGGTGGAGCCCGTGCTCCCCGAGCTCGGCCTGGACGGCGCCGCCTTCGAAGCCCGGCTGACCCGCCATGTGGACGTCGGGGAGGGCGGGGCGGAGAGCGTCGCCTTCCTGGTGGCGACGAACCGCGGCTTCGAGGCCGCGCCGCTGACGAAGGTCGCGAGCGGCGGCGAGCTCTCGCGGATCATGCTGGCGCTCAAGTCCGTCCTGGCCGGGGTCGACCGCGTTCCCGTGCTCGTCTTCGACGAGATCGACGCGGGGGTCGGGGGCGTGATCGCGAACGCGGTCGCCCACAAGCTCGCCGAGGTCGCCGCGCGCCATCAGGTCTTCGTCGTGACCCATCTACCGCAGGTGGCCTCCCACGCGACGGCGCACCTGCTCGTGGAGAAGGCCGCGTCCCGAGGCCGTACCACGACGGTCGCCCGCCGGCTCGAGGGGGGCGCGCGGGTCGAGGAGATCGCGCGCATGCTGGGGGGTGACCCCGAGTCGAGCACGTCGCGCGAGCACGCGAAGGAGCTGCTGGCGGCCTCGGCCCGTTGATGTCGGCCCTTCAGGCTCGTCAACGGTCGGGGCCCCCAGGCCCGTTAGCGGTCCGGCCCCCAGAACCGCCGGAAGAGCCGGAGCCCGGCCTCGACGCGCGTCGTCTGTGGCGCCTGGCCCCCGCTGCCAGCGAAGGTGCTCAGAAAGCGCAAGTGGATCTCCATCGGGAATCCGTCCGCGCCCGCCCGCCACGGAGCGGTCGAGTCGTAACGGATCCCCGCTCCGGCCTGGTGCATCTCGACCTCGCTCTCGATCTCGAGGACGGTCGGATCGAGCCCGGCATTCGGGGTCACGAGCTCGAATCGGTCGCGGCCCTTGCGGTAGAAGCGGTACTCCCCGTGCAGCGAGAGGCCGTCCGTGACGTGCAAGACCGGGGCGGCACCGAAGACGAGGTAGGAGCCGGGATCGAAGACGACCTGCGTGCGGGTGCCGAGCGGGGCCATCACCAGCTCGGGCGGCGCCACACGCTTCGTCAGCGTCGTGGAGCCCTGGGTCCCGTAGCGGCCGCCGGCCGTCAGCCCGAAGAGTCCGCCGAAGCGCAGCGTCGCCGTCGCCCCGGCCTCGAAGTCGAGCTGTGCATCGCTTCGACCCACGTCGAGCAGGATGTCCGGGTCCTCGTTCGAGCCCGTCGGGAGCCGGGTCAGGAAGGAGGTGGAGAGCGAGTATCCGAGCCAGGGTTCGTCGGCCCGCGCCTCCGCGCGGTCCGCCGGAAAGGTCCGCTCGTCGGACCACGTCGGCGTGAGGTTGTCGAGGAGCCGAACCCGCGCCGAGAGCTCCAGGTCGCCCGCGCCGTACAGCCCGGCCCGCGAGGTGAGTGCCGCAGCCTCGATCCCGCTGCCCACGACCGCGGGCAGGAGCGGGAAGCTCTCCGACGTGAGCAGGTCCGTCGCGAGCGGCAGCGTGCTCAGCGAGCCCAAGCCCGCCATCGCCAGCTCCGTGCTCAACGCCGCGGCCTCGTCGCGCAGCGCGCCGCCCGTATCGTCGTCGAAGGAGGGGAAGAAGGGGGTGGCAGCGTACGCCGACTCGATCGTCGTGAAGAAGGCCGATGTCCGATTCGCGAGCGACTGCGCGTCCGAGCAAGCCGGGCTCGGACCTCCCGCGCAGATCGTCGCGGCCCGCGTGGCCGCCTCCGTCTCCGCCGTCGACATCGTGCCCAGGAAGAGCCCGACCGACTGCGGGTCCGTGATCGTGGGGTTGAGACCCAGGTTGCCCGAGATCGTGTCCGGCGAGAAGTACGAGTCGATCACGGTGCGCGTCTGCACCCACGGCAGCGTTGCCCCGACCGTGAGCCAGTCGAAGACGCCGACATCGAGCGCGAACTCGACCGAAGTGATCTCCTGGTTGATCCGTCCGTCCGTCGACCCGAGGATCGGCGAGTAGTCCGACACGCCCGTGAGGTCCCGGACGCTCGACGCCAGCGTCGGCATCCCCGGGTACAGCGAGAGGGTCGTCGGGTCCGTCAGATCCTCGCCGAGCTTCTCGAGCGGCTCCGAGCCGTCCAGAAGGCGTCCGAAACGGGTGTCCCAGCGCGAGGCCACCGCGCCGACCTGGACCCGCAGCCGGCCGTCCGGCACCAGGGTGTGATCGAGGACCGAGCCCGTCCGGGGCTGCTGTGCCGAGGCGTCGGCCACCGCCACCGACAGGAGCAGAAGGAGCGTCGAGACGCCACCGCGTCGGCGCATCGGCGAGGCGCGTGAGGACAGGGGTCGGAAGGGCCGGAAAGGGGGTGGAGGCCGAGCGCCCCCGAGGGCTGTTCAGCCTGACAACATAAGGGTTTACGGCGACGCGAGGAACTCGGTTCCGCCCCGATCGACATTGACCGGCTCCGACCGACTTTCTAGCTTTCCTCTCGCATCACGCCATGCGGGAATAGCTCAGTTGGTAGAGCACAACCTTGCCAAGGTTGGGGTCGCCGGTTCGAGTCCGGTTTCCCGCTCTCGTGATCGGGGGGCGGCAGCGCAAGCTGCTCGCCCCCCTCGCGTTTCCGGCGCCGTGGCCAAGTGGTAAGGCAGAGGACTGCAAATCCTTTATCCCCGGTTCGAATCCGGGCGGCGCCTCTCGTTCCGGCCCGCGACTCCTCGAGTCGCGGGCTTTCTCGCGGGCGAGCGCCGCCCGGATTCCGCGACTCCGCAGAGCGGAGGCGCGCACCGGCCGCAGGCCGGGGCAGAACCGCAGGTTCGACTCGAGGGGCCGGCCGAGGTCGGCCCTGGCCCGCACGTTCTTCCCCGAGAGGAGCGAGGATCGGCCGCAGGCCGACCGCAGCTCAATCCGGGCGGCGCCTCTACGAAGCTGCCCCCATCTGGCCGGCGCGCAGCCGGACGCTATTCTTGCCGGAGGTCAACCTCCCGAGGTCCTTCCCGGAGAGCCCCATGGTCCGTCGCGTCGCCCCAGCCCTCGTCGCCTCTCTTCCGCTGCTGGCCCTTTCGCCGGGCCCCGAGCGCCCGGAGTCGAACCTCACCGAGGTGACGATCACGGAGGGCACGAACATGGCGTCGTCCCTCAGTGCGGACGGCTCGACTCTGGCCATCGACCTCTTGGGCCGCATTTGGACCCTCCCGGCCGAGGGTGGCGAAGCGACGGCCATCACCGATCCCTTCGGAGACGCCAGGGCGCCGACGTGG
>JANQME010000158.1 GCA_028280205.1 Longimicrobiales bacterium | reverse complement strand
CTTCCTCCGACGGAGGGGTGTCCGGCGCGGGCGACGAGCCCGGTCCGCACGCGGGCAGGCAGCTCGCCAGGGCGAGGAGACCGAAGACGCGGACGATCCGTGACGGGTCCAGGGGAGCCTCCCGGTCGGGGCACGAGGTGAGGGAGGCCGGGCGGCCTCCGCTCCACGGATCGGCACAAGGTAGCCCGCGCGGCACGCAGGGGACACGCATCGCCCGCTTGGGTACCTTGTCGCGACCCGCCGCTCGCGGCCCTCGATTCCGACGGAAGACGCCGACCATGATCCGACGTGCCGGACTCCTCCCTCTCGCCTTCCTGCTCGCCGCGTGCGCGTCGGGACCCGCTTCGCCGCCGGCATCCACGCCACCGCCCGCCGCGAGCGAGCCGGCGGCCGGAGAGCCGGATGGCCAGTCGGCACCAGAGGTGCCACCGCCGGCCGGGCGTCCGTCCGCGGAGTCGGGAAGCGCGGCCGCTGCCGCGCCGCTCATCACCGCCCCCGACGCGTGGCAGCTCCTCGACCTGTCCGCCGACCGGGTGCCGGGGGTGAGCGCGTCGCGGACGTACGAGGAGCTCCTGGCCGGACGCGAGCCGCAGCGCACCGTGGTGGTCGCCGTCATCGACGGAGGGGTGGACACCGCGCACGTCGATCTGCGCGACAACCTCTGGCGGAACCCGGACGAAACCGCGGGCAACGGCGTCGACGACGACGGCAACGGCTACGTCGACGACGTCTTCGGCTGGAACTTCCTCGGCGGGCCGGACGGAAGGAACATCGAGTACGAGCAGCTCGAGGTCACGCGTCTGAACGTGGCGTGCGAGCGGGGCGAAGCTCCGCCGGACGGGCTGACCTGCGCGAACATCGCAGAGGACTACCGGACGGAGCTCGCCGAGGTGGAGCAGACGCTCGGCGTTCTCGACCAGATCGAGACCGCGTTCGGCTTCGCGCTCCCTCTCCTGACGGCGGCCGGCGCCGGCGATCCCCCGACACTCGAGGGGGTGCGGGGCGTCACCTCGTTGCGCCCGGACGTGCTGCAGGCGAAGGAGCTCTTCCTGCAGCTCGCGGGTGCGGGGATCTTGCCCGAGGATCTGCCCGACGCCCGCGAGGCGTACGAAGGGTTGCGCGACTACGGACTCGATCCGGCGTTCGCGCCACGTTCGATCGTCGGGGACGACCTCGAGGACGGAACGGAGCGCGTGTACGGCAACCCCGACGTCATGGGACCGGACGCCGGTCACGGCACCCACGTCGCCGGGATCATCGGTGCGGCTCGCGGCAACGGCATCGGAACCGACGGGATCGCGAGCGGCGTGCAGATCATGGCGCTGCGCGCCGTGCCCGACGGGGACGAGCGCGACAAGGACGTGGCCAACGCGATCCGGTACGCCGTCGACAACGGCGCCCACATCATCAACATGAGCTTCGGGAAGTCGTACTCGCCCCGGAAGTCGCTCGTCGACGACGCGGTCCGGTACGCGGACGAGCGCGGCGTGCTCATGATTCACGCGGCCGGCAACGACGGCGAGAACATCGACGAGGCGTCGAACTTTCCGAGCGCCACCTACGCCGACGGGGCGCGCGCGGAGCTGTGGATCGAGGTCGGGGCGGCGAACTGGCTCGTGGACAGCCTCGCCGCGCCGTTCTCCAACTACGGGCAGACGCAGGTCGACGCCTTCGCGCCCGGAGTGGACATCCTCTCGACCAAGCCGCACGACGAGTTCGAGCGCGAGGACGGCACCAGCATGGCGGCGCCGGTGGTGACCGGCGTCGCGGCGCTGCTCATGGCGTACTTCCCCGAGCTGGACGCCGCCGACGTGCGCCGGATCGTGCTCGAATCCTCGGTGAAGTACGCCGAGCGCGAGGTGCCGCGGCCGGGCACGGCCGGCGGGCCGCCGGAGATGGTCCCCTTCGGCTCGCTCTCCGTGACGGGAGGGGTGGTGAACGCCTACGAGGCGGTCCGCCACGCGCTCGAGCGCATGTAGGTGTCGACCCGTGAGCGGCTTCCACGTCGGCTCCGAAGTCGGGCGGCTGCGCAAGGTGCTCGTGCACCGACCGGGCCTCAGCCTGCAGCGGCTCACGCCCTCCAACGCCGCCGAGCTCCTCTTCGACGACGTCGTGTGGGTGCGCCGCGCGGGCGAGCAGCACGACGCGTTCGTGCAGCTCCTGCGTGACCACGACGTCGAGGTGCTCCTGCTGGAGGAGCTCCTGGCGGAGACCCTGGAACACTCCCTCGCGGCGCGGGAGGAGATCCTCGACGCCGTGGTTCACGAGCTGACCGTCGGTGCCGCGCTGTGCGATGAGCTGCGCCACTACCTCATGGAGATGACGTCGCGCCTCCTCGCGCGACACCTCATCGGCGGCCTGGCGAAGAGCGAGATCCCCGACGTCGACCTCTCCGGGTCGCTCACGGCGCACATGTACGCCGACCGCGACTTCGTCCTGCCGCCGCTCCCCAACTCGCTCTTCACGCGCGACTCGTCGTGCTGGATCTACGGCGGCGTGTCGCTGAACCCCATGTACTCGCGCGTCCGGCAGCTCGAGGTAGTCAACGTGGGCGCCATCTACCGGCATCACCCCGACTTCGTCGACGCCCGATTCGACTTCTGGTACCCACCGGGCGGCCGGGTGGGCGGCTTCGACCTCGACGACTTCGGGCACTCCTCGCTGGAGGGCGGGGACGTCATGCCGATCGGAGAGGGAACGGTTCTGGTGGGGTGCAGCGAGCGGACCACGCCGATCATGGTGGAGCAGCTCGCGAAGAGCCTCTTCGCCGCCGAGGCGGCCGAGCGCGTGATCGCGTGCCGGATGACGAAAGACCGTGCGCACATGCACCTGGACACCGTCTTCACCTTCCTCGACCGGGACGCCGTGACGGTCTATCCCAAGGTCGTGGACGCGATCGAAGCGTTCAGCCTGCGGCCCGGTGACCGGGCCGGCACCGTCGACGTCCGGCGGGAGTCGAGCTTCCTGGGTGCGGTCGAGGACGCCCTCGAGCTCCGGGCGCTGCGGATCGTCACGACGGGCGGCGACGAGTACCAGGCGGAGCGGGAGCAGTGGGACGACGGCAACAACGTTCTTGCGCTCGAGCCGGGCGTCGTGGTCGGATACTCCAAGAACGAGTACACGAACCGCAAGCTGCGCAGCGCCGGAATCGAGGTTCTGGAGATCGACGGCTCGGAGCTTGGCCGGGGACGGGGCGGGGGACATTGTATGACCTGCCCGCTCCTGCGGGACCCGCTCTGAGCCCTTCTCTCCCGGACGGTCCATGTCGGTCGATCTGCGCGGTCGCAGCTTCCTCAAGCTCCTCGACTTCACCCCGAGGGAGGCGCTGTACCTCCTCGATCTCTCAGCGTCGCTCAAGAAGGCGAAACACGGCGGGGCCGAGATGCGCCGCCTGGAGGGGAAGAACCTCGCGCTGATCTTCGAGAAGGGGTCGACGCGCACCCGCTGTGCGTTCGAGGTCGCGGCGCTCGACCAGGGCGCCCATACCGTCTACCTGGGTCCGACCGGGACGCAGATCGGGCACAAGGAGACGATGAAGGACACGGCCCGCGTGCTCGGTCGGATGTTCGACGGCATCGAGTACCGCGGCTTCGCGCAGAAGACGGTGGAGGATCTGGCGGCCTACTCCGGCGTGCCCGTGTGGAACGGACTCACCGACGACTTCCACCCGACGCAGATCCTGGCGGACGTGCTCACGATGAGGGAGCACGGACCCCGCCCGCTCGGCGAAACGTCCTTCGCCTACCTCGGGGACGCGCGCTTCAACATGGGCAACTCGCTCATGGTGGGCGGGGCGCTCTTCGGGATGGACGTCCGGATCGTGGCGCCGCGTGCTCTGTGGCCCGAGGGCGCGCTCGTCGACCGCGCGCTGCAGCTCGCGACCCGGACGGGCGGCCGCATTACGCTCACCGACGACGTGCACGCCGGCGTGCGGGACGTCGACTTCGTGCACACCGACGTCTGGGTCTCGATGGGTGAACCGGAGTCGGCGTGGTCCGAGCGGATCGAGCTGCTGGGCGACTACCAGGTGAACGCCGCCGTGATGGAGGCGACGGGGAATCCCGACGCGCGCTTCATGCACTGCCTGCCGGCCTTCCACAACCGTGACACGCAGGTCGGCGAGGAGGTCTACCGGAAGTTCGGCCTCGACGGTCTCGAGGTGACCGAGGAGGTCTTCGAGGGGCCCGGCTCGATCGTCTTCGACCAGGCCGAGAACCGGCTGCACACGATCAAGGCCGTGATGGTCGCGACGCTCGCGTGAGGGTCGTCGTCGCGCTCGGCGGCAACGCGCTTCTTCGCCGCGGCGAGCCGCTCACCGTCGGGGGCCAGCGGGAGAACGTGCGCGCGGCGGCGCGTGCTCTGGCGCCGATCGCCGAACGGAACGAGCTGGTCGTCACACACGGCAACGGGCCGCAGGTCGGTCTCCTGGCGTTGCAGGCGGCGGCGTACTCGGACGCCGACCGGACCCCGCTGGACATCCTCGGCGCACAGACGGACGGGTGGATCGGCTACGTCATCGAACAGGAGCTGCGCAACGTGCTCCCCGAGGGCGCCCCGGTGGCCACCGTGCTGACGATGATCGAGGTCGATCCCGAGGATCCGGCGTTTCTGGAGCCGAACAAGCCGATTGGACCGGTCTACAGCGAGACGGAGGCGCGGCGCCTCTCCGAGGAGCGGGGGTGGCCGGTCGCGCCCGACGGCCGGCACTGGCGCAGGGTCGTGGCGTCGCCTCTGCCCCTTCACATCCTCGAGCTCCGACCGATCGAGTGGCTTCTCCGGGAGGGCACAGTGGTGGTGTGCGCCGGCGGAGGCGGCATCCCGACGGTGATCGGCCAGGATGGTCGAAGGACCGGGGCCGACGCGATCATCGACAAGGACCGGGCGACCGCCCTGCTGGCTCGGGAGCTCGAAGCGGACCGCCTGATCCTGGCGACGGACGTGGACGGCGTCTTCCTCGACTACGGGCGGGAGAGCGAACGGATGGTCGAGCGTGCCACCCCCTCGGTCATGCGTGACCTCGAGCTGCCGCCCGGGTCGATGGGACCGAAGGTGACCGCCGCGTGCGACTTCGCCGAAGCGACCGGGCGGCCGGCGATGATCGGAGCCCTCGATCGTCTGGAGGAGCTCATCGAAGGTCGTGCAGGCACGGTCGTTCAAGTGTAGCGTTCGAAGATGGTGACGTTCTTCGACACGCCCGACGACGCCGAGGACGACGACGGGGAGCTGGACGCCGAGCTCGCCGAGGCGACAATGGTCTGGTGCCCGTACTGCGGCGAGAGCGTCGAGATGATCCTCGACGCTTCCGGCGGGGGACGCCAGGAGTACGTCGAGGACTGCGAGGTGTGCTGTCGCCCCTGGTCGGTCCGCGTGACGATCGGCGGCGACGGGATCCCCGACGTTGATCTGCAGCCGCTCGACGGGTAGAGCGGCGCGCCGGGTCAGCCGGAGCCGACCGCCTCCGTGTAGGCGGACTTGGTGGCCAGCAGGATCTCGTGGATTGCCGCGCGCGTCGGTCCGTCGAGGTGCTCGTACTCCGGGCTGCGGTCGGTGCCCGTGAGGATCTCCTCGAAGCGGGCGTAGACCCGCTCGCTCGCGATCGGCGGGAGAGCGTCGAAGGCGTCCGAGTAGACGAGGAAGGAAAGCGGGTAGCGGAAGAGTCGCGTCTCGAGGTCGAAGTCGCGCAGCGATCGGCCCTCGGCGTCGAACGGGCCACGGGCGGAGAAGTCGCGGGCGAAGCCGGACGTGCCCGAGATCGGCCCGTCGAGCGGTACGGCGCCCGAGAAGAGCATCTCGCGCACAAGCCGCTCGACCGCCGCGTCGATCGCCACCTCGGTCGTCGGCAGCAGCTCTCCTTCGGCCACTTCGACGCCGCGGGTGACCCGGGCCGCCTCCTGGTCGCGCAGCGCGCCTTCGGTCCGCTCGTGCGCGGCGGTGATGAGGTTGTGGATACGCGTCTGATGCGCGAGCACGAGGAGGGCTACGAAGTCGGAGTGCTCGGAGAGGTAGATGCTGGTGTCGAAGCGACCCGCGAGTCGGGTGACGTCCGCTCCGGCCGCGTAGTCGAAGGCGTCGGCGTACGCGGCCCTGCGAGGCAGGTCGATATCGGAGAATCGATCCGGAGACCAGACGTTTCCGCCGTGGGGCCCGCCACCCGTGCCGGTCACGTACCATCCGGCGAAGCGACGATCCATGGGAGTCCGGTCGGTGGTCGCGGCGTCCTGCAGCGGATGGATGGGGTACCCGTTCCGGTCCGTCAGCACGGAGCGGACCATCACGCCGGGCACGTCCTCCGTGATGCCCGCCTCGTGGCACTGCAGGCAGGTCTGGCCTTCCCGCACGAAGCGGGGGGGCTGCTCGGGATCCTGGCTGAGGAAGTAGAAAACTCCCCCGTCGTCCGGGTCGATCGACGCGATCTCCAGGATGCGCTCGTCCATCGGGATCACGTCCTCCGCCACATACCCGACGTACACGTCGTCGTTGAAGTAGATGGCCCGGGGCACCCACGGAGCGATGCGGGTGGCCTGCAGGCTCGTGGCGGAGAAGACCAGGGCCTGCGACGAGACCGGGATGTCGAGGGTGGCGAGGACGGAGGGCAGCCAACCCGTCACGGAGTCGTGCGAGAAGACGATCTCGCCCGCGTCCAGCAGCGCCTGGAGGCTCTCGACCGGGTCGACGAGCTCGCCGTCCGGGCCCACGGTCGTGAGGGGTGCGGCGGCCGGCAGGGGTCCGACGGGGGTATGCCGAAGGGGGCGGGGATCTTGGTCCTGATCGTGCTCCCGGTCCGACACCGCCGTCGCCTCGCCGGCGGAGGGCGGTCCCGGGGGCGTGGGGGTCGGACCGCACGCGGCCCCCAGCACGGCGGCCGCCGCGGCAGCGGAGGCGAGGCGAGCCGCGGAGGCGAACCGGGCCGTGGCGGCGAACCGGGTGGCAAACCAGGTGGCGGCGCGGGAGGGAGCGGAGTGCGGGGAGTGCGGAACGTCGGGAATGCCCATGTCGAAGGATCGCTCGGGTGCCGCCCGCCCGGCAGTCGGGAAAATCCCTACACGGTCAGACCCGTGTCGGACTCCCGCTACGACCGTGGGCGCAGTCGGTAGTGACCGACGAGCCACTCCTGCCCGTCCCGGTAGCCGAAGAGCTCTTCGCAGGCCAGGAAGAAGAGCCTCCAGCGGTGGAGCCACCGCGACGCCTCGCCTCCGTACACCTCGCGCAGGATCGGGAGCACCTCGTCGCGACGCGCCTCCAACCGCGCGCGCCAGGCGCGCGCCGTACGCTCGTAGTGCGTGCCGTCGACCGCCCACGACTCCTCGACCAGGACGTCGTCGTCGAAGCGCTCCAGGAGGTCGAAGGACGGCATGATCCCGCCGCTGAAGAAGTATCGGCCCATCCAGTTGTCCGAGCCCTCGGTCTCGAACGGATAGGCGAAGCGCCGGTGGCAGAAGACGTGCACGAAGAGACGGGCGTCGTCGTTCATCCAGCTCCGTACGCGGTGCAGGAGGGCTCGGTAGTTACGCATGTGCTCGAACATCTCGACGCTGACCACGCGATCGAACGGCCCGTCCAGCCGTCCGTCGTCCGCCCGCACCAGGTCGTTCATGTCGGCCGTCACGACCCGCACGTTCCCGGGGGCGCGCGCCTCGATGAAGCGACGCTGGGGCGCCGAGTTCGACACCGCGGTAATGCGCGCGCCGGGGAAGGCCCGCGCCATGTGCAGCGTGAGCGAGCCCCAGCCGCACCCGAGCTCCAGGATCTCCTGTTCGTCCTCGAGGCCCGCGCGTCGGCAGGTGAGCTCGAGCATCGCCTCCTCCGCCCCGCCGAGGCTCCGGACGCCCTCGGGCCAGTACGCCCCGCTGTACTTCAGGTGGGGACCGAGGACGAGCTCGAAGAAGGCCGGCGGCAGCTCGTAGTGCTGCTCGTTCGCCTTCTCTGGAACGAGGGCGACGGGGGCCTCGCGAAGCTGGGCGGAGAAGTCGTCCACGGAGGGGCCCGCCTCGGCCTCGCGCAGCCGCTGCGCGAGCAGGCGGCGCACACCCAGGCGGAGCCCCGCGAGCGGGACGAGTCCGCGCTCGGCCAGACCGATCGCGAGCGTGCTCACGCGACCGCAATGCGCGGGCGGGGCAGGGGCGCCGGCTGGGGAAGCTCGGCCGGAGTCGGGACCGCCGCCGACGGCTTCGCGAAGAGGAGCTGCACGCTGCCGAGCACCGCCTCGTCGAAGCCTCCCTCGCAGTAGCAGAAGTAGAACTCCCACAGACGGCGGAAGGACTCGTCGAAGCCGAGCGTCTCGATCCGGTCCCACCGATCGAGGAAGCGCGTGCGCCAGCGGCGGAGCGTCTCGGCGTAGTGGGGCGTCATGTCGTCGAGATGGACGAGACGCAGATCCGTCGGAGCCGCCGCCCCGGTGAGCGCCGAGATCGAGGGGATGCAGCTCCCGGGAAAGATGTAGCGCTTGATGAAGTCGACCTCGCGCCGGGCCGACTCGTAGAAGCGGTCCTGGATCGTGATGGCCTGGACGGCCGCGAGACCCGCGGGGTTCAGGAGCTCGGCACAGCGCCGGAAGAAGGTGCCGAAGTACTGGTGCCCGACGGCTTCGATCATCTCGATCGAGATCAGCCGGTCGTACGTGCCCTCCAGGTCACGGTAGTCGCGGAGGAGCACGGTGACCCGGTCGTCGAGCCCCGCGGCGCGCACGCGTTCCGTGGCGAGCGCGTGCTGCTCGCGCGAGATCGTCGTCGTGGTGACCCGGCAGCCGTACGTCGCCGCCGCATGGAGCGCGAAGCCGCCCCACCCGCTGCCGATCTCGAGGACGTGGTGCTCGGAGCCCAGCGCGAGCTTCCGGCAGAGCCGGTCGTACTTGGCGACCGAGGCGTCTCGGAGCGTCGAGTCGGGGCGTTCGAAGACGCCCGCCGAATAGGTGAGCGTCTCGTCGAGGAACACCGAGAAGAAGTCGTTTCCGAGGTCGTAGTGCGCCCGGATGTTGCGCGCGCTCCCCCCGCGCGTGTTCCGGTTGAGCGCGTGCAGCAGTGCCCGTATGGGCTGCATGAGCCGGGCGGCTCCGGTCTCCAGGCCGTCGAGCACGTCGCGGTTGCGCACGAAGACGCGCACGAGCGCGGTCAGGTCCGGCGTCGTCCACGCTCCGCCCACGTACGACTCGGCGGCCCCCACGTGCCCGCCCAGCGCCACGGCCCGCCAGAAGCCGGGAGCGCGGACGGTCACGGACGCGGCCGGACCGTCGCCCCGCCCGTACGAGACCGAGCCGGACGCCGCGTGGACGGTCAGCCGGCCGTGCGTGAGGCCGGCGAGGCCGCGGCGGACCGCGCGCTCGGCAAGTTGATCGAGGGCGCTCATGCCGCCAAAGCCAGGGAAGGCCAGGCGCGGAGGGAGTCTCACCCTCCAAGAGACGGTGATCCCGGGCCTCGTCCGGGTGA
This sequence comes from Longimicrobiales bacterium, assembly GCA_028280205.1. GTDB lineage: Bacteria > Gemmatimonadota > Gemmatimonadetes > Longimicrobiales > Gaopeijiaceae > UBA2589. The sequence continues at coordinate 284 of JANQME010000158.1, read as the reverse complement.
TGGACGCCCCTTCGCCGGGTGTGAAAAGGATTGCAAATTCTGTACAAGGCATGGGCTCCTAGAGAAAAGAAGGCTAAAAAGGAATGGTCAGCACGCCCGCAAATGCAGCGCAACGCTCCTCGGGGGCTGCCATTGATCCTCCACGGCTCTGCCTCTAGGCGCCTGTGATGTCAGCGCAACGCTCGTCAGGGCCATTGTGGAGGTAGTGTTTGCGAGTGAATGCCAGAGAGTGCAGCCCCATTGTGGCGCCTGTTCAAGAGCGCAACGCTCAACAGGGCCGTCCC
>JANQME010000118.1 GCA_028280205.1 Longimicrobiales bacterium | reverse complement strand
GCGGAAGATCTCCGTCGGCGACAAGATGGCCGGCCGCCACGGAAACAAGGGCATCATCGCCCGGATCGCGCCGGAGGAGGACATGCCCTTCCTCCCGGACGGGACCCCGGTCGAGATCGTCCTGAACCCGCTCGGCGTGCCGTCTCGCATGAACGTCGGGCAGATCCTCGAGACCCACCTCGGGTGGGCCGCGCGCACCCTCGGCTTCGAGGCGAAGACCCCGGTCTTCCAGGGCGCGACCGAGGACGAGATCGGCATCCTGCTGAAGTTCGCCGGCCTCCAGTGGGCCGGTCAGGCCCTTCAGCTCCGGAAGGCCCAACTGACCTTCTCCGCCGCCGACTGCCGTACGGCGGTCGACGCCGCGCGTCTCCTCCCCGAGCTCGGCTCGGATGCGAGCGGGAACGGGAACGGCAACGGCCACGACGAGGTGGGCGGTCGCGTCGGTCGCGACTTCGACGCCTTCGTGGCGCAGAAGCTCCCGAAGGAGGCCAAGGAGGTCTTCGACGGCGTCCACAAGTTCGTCGTGGAGGCCGGGAAGGAGATCGCCGAGTCGCGTGGCGACGCGCTCGAGGAGCTCTTCCCGGCGATCGCCGCGATCGCGAAGAAGCGCACCGCGGGCGAGGGGCTCGACGCCGCGGCGCTCGAGCTGATGCAGCACGCCGAGATCCTCCCGCACGGGAAGGTCTGGCTGCGGGACGGACGGAGCGGACGCCGCTTCGACTTCCCGATCACCGTCGGCGCGATCTACATGCTGAAGCTGAGCCACCTGGTGGACGACAAGATCCACGCGCGCTCGATCGGACCCTACTCCCTCGTCACGCAGCAGCCGCTCGCCGGGAAGGCGCAGTTCGGTGGTCAGCGCTTCGGGGAGATGGAGGTCTGGGCCCTCGAGGCGTACGGCGCGGCGCACACCCTTCAGGAGATCCTCACGGTCAAGTCGGACGACGTTCAGGGTCGTTCGAAGGTCTACGAGGCCATCGTGAAGGGGGACAACCTTCCGAAGCCCGGTATTCCGGAGTCCTTCAACGTGCTGGTCAAGGAGCTGCAGGCCCTGGGGCTCAGCGTCACCCTCGGCCAGGAAGAGTAGACATGATCGATTTTCCGAGAGCTCGCGAGCAGCGTTCCTCCGACTTCGACTTCATCCAGCTCAAGCTGGCCAGCCCGGAGGAGATCCGGTCCTGGTCGTACGGCGAGGTGGTGAAGCCGGAGACGATCAACTACCGCTCCTTCAAGCCGGAGCGGGACGGACTGTTCTGTGAGCGCATCTTCGGTCCGGTGAAGGACTGGGAGTGCCACTGCGGGAAGTTCAAGCGGATCCGCTTCCGCGGTCACGTCTGTGATCGCTGTGGCGTGGAGGTCACCCTCTCGAAGGTCCGCCGCGAGCGGATGGGCCACATCGAGCTGGCCGTCCCGGTCTGCCACATCTGGTTCTTCAAGACGCTGCCGTCGCAGCTCGGCTACCTGCTGGGCATGACGCTGCGCGACCTCGAGAAGGTCGTGTACTACGCGAACTACGTGGTCACGCACCCGGGGAAGCAGGACGTCGAGTACCTCGACCTCCTCGACGAGGACGAGTACTACGACCTTCGCGTGAAGGCGCGCGACGAGGGCGACGAGACCTTCAAGGCGGAGATCGGTGCGGAGGCCATCCGCACCCTCCTGCAGAAGCTCGATTCGCCGGAGCGCCGCATCAACGACCGCAACTCGGACGGGAAGGGGCTCGATCGCCTCGCCGTCTGGCTGCGGCACGAGATCGCGACGGAGACCTCGCAGCACCGCAAGAAGAAGAAGCTCAAGCGGCTCAAGGTCGTGGACTCGCTCCGCAACTCCGGGTCGAGCCCGGAGGAGCGGAACCGTCCCGAGTGGATGATCATGGACGTCGTTCCGGTCATTCCGCCGGACCTCCGTCCGCTCGTGCCGCTCGACGGGGGCCGCTTCGCGACCTCCGACCTGAACGATCTGTACCGTCGGGTCATCAACCGGAACAACCGGCTCAAGAAGCTGATCGACATGCGCGCTCCGGAGGTCATCCTCCGCAACGAGAAGCGCATGCTCCAGGAGGCGGTGGACGCCCTCTTCGACAACGGACGCCGTTCGAAGGCGATCCGCGGTCGGGGAAAGCGCCCGCTCAAGTCGCTCTCCGACATGCTCAAGGGGAAGCAGGGCCGCTTCCGCCAGAACCTGCTCGGAAAGCGCGTCGACTACTCGGGCCGTTCGGTCATCGTGGTCGGGCCGGAGCTGCATCTGCACCAGTGCGGGCTGCCGAAGGCGATGGCGGTCGAGCTCTTCAAGCCCTTCATCATCCACGAGCTCGAGAAGCGCGGTGAGGCCGAGACGGTCAAGCGCGCCAAGAAGATCGTGGAGAAGGACGACCCGAAGGTCTACGAGGTGCTCGAGGACATCATCAAGGACCACCCGGTCCTGCTGAACCGGGCGCCGACGCTGCACCGCCTCGGGATCCAGGCCTTCGAGCCGGTCCTGGTGGAGGGGAAGGCGATCCGGGTCCACCCGCTCGTCTGCTCGGCCTTCAACGCCGACTTCGACGGGGACCAGATGGCGGTCCACGTTCCGCTCTCCTTCGAGGCGCAGCTCGAGGCGCGTGTCCTCATGCTCTCCTCGAACAACATCCTGCTCCCGTCGAACGGCCGTCCGGTCGCGGCGCCGACGCAGGACATGGTGATCGGGGCGTACTACCTGACGAACCCGCCACTCCGGGTGAAGGACCTGGAGGCGACGCTGAAGCACGCCGCAGCGCCGAAGAGCGCCCGGCAGAAGGCGGATGAGGCGCTGGGCGAGCTCTTCGCCGACGCCCCCCGCTTCGGGGACTACGGCGAGGTCGAGATGGCGCTCGCCCAGGAGCGGGTGCAGTTCAACTCGCTCGTCTGGTTCTGGCACGAGCGGGAGACCGAGGAGGGCGAGTTCGTCGGCAAGTGGTTCCGCACGACCGCCGGCCGCGTCCTCTTCAACTCGATCATCCCCGAGGAGCTCGGCTTCCTGAACTACACCTTCGGGAAGAAGGAGCTCGGGAACCTCGTCTTCGACACCTTCACCGGCGTCGGGCTCGCCCGGACCACCGAGTTCCTCGACAACCTCAAGGACTTCGGCTTCCGCTACGCCACGATGGGCGGGATCTCGGTCGGGATCGAGGACCTCGACATCCCGGCGGAGAAGTTCGAGATCCTGCACGACGCGGACGAGCAGGTCGGCCGCTTCACCAAGGCGTACGCCAGCGGGTACATCTCGAACGGCGAGCGCTACAACAAGGTCATCGACACCTGGACGCACGCGAACAACGACGTCGCGGACGCCATGGTGCGGCACCTGGAGCGCTCGAAGGACGGGTACAACCCGGTCTTCATGATGATGACCTCCGGGGCCCGCGGGAACCGGGATCAGATGCGTCAGCTCGCCGGGATGCGCGGGCTGATGGCGAAGCCCCAGAAGAAGCTGACCGGTGGGATCGGCGAGATCATCGAGTCGCCCATCAAGTCGAACTTCCGCGAGGGGCTGACCGTGGTGGAGTACTTCATCTCCACCCACGGAGCCCGAAAGGGTCTGGCCGACACCGCGCTCAAGACGGCGGACGCCGGATACCTGACGCGTCGTCTCGTCGACGTTGCGCAGGACGTGACGATCTCCGTGGAGGACTGCGGCACGATCCTCGGCCTCGAGATGACTGCCCTCAAGGAGGGTGAGGACATCATCGAGCCGCTCAAGGACCGCATCGTCGGGAACGTGGCGCTCGAGGACATCTTCGATCCGATCGACGGCGAGCAGCTGGTCGAGGCCGGCGAGCTCATCGACGAGGCGATGGCCGACGCGATCGAGGACGCCGGGATCCAGATGGTGAAGATCCGCTCCGTCCTCACCTGTGAGGCGAAGCGGGGCGTGTGCCGCATGTGCTACGGCCGCAACCTCGCGACCATGAAGATGGTCGACATCGGGGAGGCGGTCGGGATCCTCGCGGCGCAGTCGATCGGAGAGCCGGGCACGCAGCTGACGCTGCGGACCTTCCACATCGGTGGAACGGCCTCTCGCATCGCGGCGCAGACGCAGCGGAAGTCGAAGATCGACGGTGTGGTCGGGCTCGACCGCGTCGTGACCGTCGACACGCCGAAGGAGGATCGGGTCGTCACCTCGCGCGAGGGCCAGATCGTCCTGAAGAGCCCGGAGGGTCAGATCCGTTCGCGCCTCTCCGTCCCCTACGGCGCGTCGATCGCGGTCGAGGAGGGTCAGGAGATCGAGGCCGGCGACCTGCTCTTCGGCTGGGATCCGTACTCCGAGCCGATCGTGGCGGACGTCGAGGGTGTCGTGAAGTTCCACGACATCGTCGAGGACGTGACGATGCGCGAGGAGCTCGACGAGTCCACCGGCCGTCGTCAGATGACGATCATCGAGGATCGGGACAAGAAGCTGCACCCGACCATCCAGATCGTGAAGAAGACGAAGAAGGCCGAGAAGCTGAAGGAGTTCATCATCCCGGTCGGCGCGCAGCTGACCGTGGAGGACGGTCAGGAGGTCGCCCTCGGCGACACGATGGCCAAGATCTCCCGCGAGGTGTACAAGACCCGCGACATCACCGGAGGTCTGCCGCGCATCGCCGAGCTCTTCGAGGCGCGGAAGCCGAAGGATCCGGCCGTCATCACCGAGATCGACGGGCGTGTCTCCTTCGGGGACATCAAGCGCGGAAAGCGCGAGGTGGTCGTGACTCCGGAGACGGGTGCGGCGCGGTCGTACGACGTGCCGGTCGGGAAGCACATGCGCGTCCACGAGGGCGATCAGGTGCGCGCCGGTGACCGTCTGGCCGAGGGACCGATCAACCCGCACGACATCCTTCGAATCAAGGGGCCGCGGGCGGTGCAGGAGTACCTGCTGAACGAGATTCAGGAGGTCTACCGTCTGCAGGGCGTGAAGATCAACGACAAGCACATCGCGACGATCGTCCGCCAGATGCTCCAGAAGGTCCGGATCACCGACGCCGGGGAGACGGATCTGCTCGAGGGCGAGAACGTCGACCGGACCGAGTTCCGGGAGACGAACCAGACCGCGATCATGGATTCTCGGAAGCCGGCCCGTTCCGAGCCGCTCCTCCTGGGGATCACCAAGGCCTCGCTCACGACGGAGTCCTTCATCTCGGCCGCCTCCTTCCAGGAGGCGACCCGGGTGCTGACCGATGCGGCGGTGCGCGGTGCGCGCGACGACCTGCAGGGTCTGAAGGAGAACATCATCATCGGCCACCTGATTCCCGCCGGCACGGGGGTCCACCGCTACAGCGAGGTGGAGTTCATGGTGGAGCAGTCGTTCTACGACGAGGAGATCGTCCCGCTCACGGCGCCCGGGGAGCTCATCCCGGGGCTCGGAGCGGAGGCCGACGCCCTCGGCGACTGACCGACGCCGGCCGGGGTTCGCCCCGGCACCAGGCAGGACGGGGGCCGTCCCGCGCTTCGGCGCGGGGCGGCCTTCGTGCGTTCAGCCGACCGTGCGCGTGTCGAGCTCGATCAGGGTGGGGTCCAGTGCGGGCCCCTCGGGAGTCCGGAACTGCGAGGTCAGCGTCATCTGGTGCAGCTGATCGGGGAGGAGCTCGACCTCGACCGTCAGCGTGCGCATGTCGTCGGACCAGCCGACGACGTTCTGGATCCGCAGCACCGCGTCCTCGCCCAGCGGCCCGTAGTCGAACCCGCGGAAACGGGGACTCATCGGCGCCGAGAACTCGATCGTGAGCGGGATTCGGCCGGGGGCGAGCCCCGTGGAGCCGCTGGCGGGGGTGACGGAGACCACCTCCGGTTGCGCCTGGCGGTACGCCCGGGCGAGGTCGTCCACACTCCGTCCGAAGTACCCGGAGGTGTCCACGACGCGGTGGAGCGCGGTCGGGTCGGCGTACTCGAGTTCGATCAGCTCGGCGATCGCCGCCTGCGGATCCTCGGCCCGCTCGTGGTAGCGCTTCGCGATCGCGTATCCGACGTAGTAGCCGAGGTCGCGCACCCCGAACTCGTTCCGGAAGTTGTTGTACAGCCAGTCGTTCGTGTTGGGGCTCATGAGTTCGGAGGCGAAGCGCGCGGAAACCCGCGCCTCGTTCGCCGTGCCGAAGGCG
>JANQME010000113.1 GCA_028280205.1 Longimicrobiales bacterium | reverse complement strand
CTCGAAGCTCCGGCTCCTCGGGACGGTGGGGGAGCCGATCAACCCCGAGGCGTGGATGTGGTACCATCTTCGGATCGGCGCCGAACGGTGTCCGATCGTCGATACCTGGTGGCAGACCGAGACCGGCGGGATCATGATCACGCCACTCCCCGGGCTGACCGAGACGAAGCCGGGCACGGCCACCAAGCCGTTCCCGGGGATCGAAGCCACGATCCTCACGAACGACGGCAACGAGGCGCACTCGGGCTTCCTGGCGATCACCGAGCCGTGGCCGTCGATGCTGCGGACCATCTGGGGCGACGACCAGCGGTTCCGCGACACCTACTGGTCCAAATGGGAGAACGTCTACTTTCCCGGTGACGGAGCGAAGCGCGACGACGACGGGTACTTCTGGATCCTGGGGAGGGTCGACGACGTGCTCAACGTTGCGGGGCACCGGATCGGCACGATGGAGGTGGAGAGCGCCCTGGTGGATCACCCGGCCGTGGTCGAGTCCGCCGTGGTCGGGAAGGCGCACGAGATCAAGGGCGAGTCGATCGCGGCGTTCGTCACGACCCGAGAGGATGTGGAGACGTCGGATGAGCTGCTCGCCGAGCTTCGGGAGCACGTGGTGAAGAAGATCGGGGCGATCGCCAGGCCCGAGGTGGTCATCTTCACCGCCGATCTGCCCAAGACGCGCTCGGGCAAGATCATGCGGCGGCTCCTGCGCGACATCGCCGAGGGACGGAAGGTGGGTGACACCACGACGCTCGCGGACCCGGCCGTCGTCCGGCGCCTGCAGGAGATGTACGAGGAAGAGGAAGGCTGACCACGCTCTCCCGACGCCTCGATCGGACGACTTCCGGCCGTCAGTCGTCCCGCATCGGATCGCCCGTGGGCGGCGCCTTCGCCCCGCGCTCCTCGGCCGACTTCTCCTTGATCTTGCGGGCGGGCACCCCGACGTAGACCCAATGGGGCTCGGTGCTCTTCGTGAGCAACGAGCCTGCGCCGACCATGGAGTCGTCGGCTACGTGCGTCCCCGCGAGGATCGTGGCGTGATAGGTGATGCGCACGCCCTTGCCGATTACGGTCTTCGGCAGGTAGACGATCCGGCCATCGACGATGTTGTGCGAGTGCGAGTACACGTTCGCGAAGTCCGACACCGACGACCCGTCCCCGATCTCGATGCCGCCCCGGTCGTCGAGGAGCACGTGACGGTGGATCACGACGTCGTCGCCGACGTGCAGGTTGTACCCGTACGAGACGCGCACGTGGGTGAACGCCTTGAAGTTCTCTCCGCAGCTCCCGAAGACGTGGCGGGCGAGGATGCGCCGGAAAGGGATGCCGAGCGCGACGTTTTCGCCGAGCGCGCTGCGGTCGAACATCTCCCAGAGCCAGAGGAGCGGCTTGCGAGGCGCGTACTTCTCCTCGTCGAGCTCCTGGTAGTACTCGGGTTCGAGGGTAGCGTTGCGCGGGTCCATCTGGGCGAGCGCGACACGCGCGGAGCCGGAGAATCCGGCGGTGTCCGAATCCGTAAGGCCCGGGTAGTACAGGTCGGTCAGGATGGCCCGACAGAGCTCGTTCCGGTCGCACTCCGGGTCGTCGAGGCTCTCACGCAGCCAGGCGAGCCACTCGTCGTAGAGTGCGCCGGCGGCGTCGGCGACGGGGACGGGACGCAGGGGTAGGAAGGACATGGCAGGACGTTATCTGGATTGCGGTCGCCCGCAAAGTGCGTTCGGCCGCCGACGGCTGCGCGCCCACCGGGCGCTCCCGCACGACGATGCTGCCGCATCCGTCGTCGCCGGTTAGACTTACAGAAACGGACCCGGAATCGAGCCAGGACCCATGCACGATGCGCTCCGCCAGCGGCTCATGCGGAAGATCGAGAGCCTTCCGGACGAGCAGATCTACCAGATCCTCGACTACATCGAGTTCCTCGAGTCGAAGTACGCGACGGCCGCCGCGGTGGAGGCGTCGGGGCTGCAAAAGTTCGCCGAGGGGCTCGAGGACAAGATGCGCCGCCGGGCCGTGAGCCCGAGCACGATCCGCGAGGCATTCCAGCTCATCTCGGCTGCGGACCGCGTGCTTTCCGGCGTGTCCACGGCGGGTCGGCAGCTCCTCAACGATCTGGCCGAAGTGGTCGAGCCCGAGGAGGGCGCGATCGGCCCGGAGTCGGACCGTGCGGACGGCGTGCGCCGGATCGACGCCGATCCCCGGAAGAAGCAGGGCGGAAGCGCCGACGTCTGAACCGGAAGGGAGCGCTCCCCGAACACCTCCGAGGGTGTCGCGGAGGTTCGCCGTGGCGGTCCGATGTCGGCGTTGACGCTCCCCGGACGTCCGCCTATCCTCCTCCATGGTAAGCTCGACGTACCGCACGACACATCTCGAAACCACGCGCGCCCGCGCCGCGGCCGACCCCTCCGGGGGATCCCGCGAGCGGGCGTTTTCGCTTGTCGAAAGGCGGCTCGGCCCATGAGCGACGCGACCGCGAACGGTCGGATCCTGAAGGAAGCCCTCACCTTCGACGACGTCCTCCTCGTCCCGGGCCACTCCTTGGTCCACCCGAAGGACACGGACATCTCGTCGCGCGTGACGCGCGACATCTCCCTGAACGTGCCCCTGCTCGCGGCCGCCATGGACACGGTGACCGAGTCGCGCATGGCCATCCAGATGGCTCGTGAGGGTGGGATGGGGATCATCCACAAGAACCTCCCGCCGGAGAAGCAGGCCGAGGAGGTCGATCGGGTGAAGCGCTCGGAGAGCGGGATGATCCTCAACCCGATCACGCTCACGCCGGATGGGTCGCTGCACGACGCGCACGCGCTCATGGCGCGCTTCTCCATCAGCGGGGTGCCGATCGTCGAAGAGGGGGGCCGGCTGGTCGGGATCGTCACGAACCGGGACCTCCAGTTCGAGACCGACCTGTCGAAGTCGATCTCGGAGGTGATGACGTCGGAGAACCTGGTGACGGTCCCTGTCGGGACGACGCTGGAACAGGCGCAGCAGCTCCTCCACGAACACCGGATCGAGAAGCTCCCGGTGGTCGACGGGGACGGGCGTCTCAAGGGGCTCATCACGGTCAAGGACATCTTCAAGCGCCGCATGTACCCGAACGCGTGCAAGGACGAGCACGGACGGCTCCGCGCGGGAGCCGCGGTGGGAGCGTCGAGGGCCGATATGGAGCGGGCCCGCCTCCTCGTCGAGGCCGGCGTCGACGTCCTCGTCGTGGACACCGCGCACGGTCACGCCGAAGGCGTGCTGCAGGCGGTGGCCCGGGTGCGCGAGACCTTCCCGGACGTTCAGCTGGTCGGTGGCAACGTCGGCACCGAGTCCGGCGCCAGGGCGCTGACCGAACGGGGTGTCGATGCGGTGAAGGTGGGGGTCGGGCCGGGCTCCATCTGCACGACGCGCGTGGTGACCGGCGTCGGGCTCCCGCAGCTTTCCGCGATCATGGACGCGGTCCACGGCGTGGACGGAGCGGTGCCCGTCATCGCCGATGGCGGCGTCCGCTACTCCGGCGACATCGTCAAGGCGCTCGCGGCCGGCGCGCACTCCGTGATGATGGGCTCGATGTTCGCCGGGACGGACGAGTCGCCGGGCGAGACCTTTCTGCTGGAGGGTCGACGTTTCAAGACGGTGCGCGGCATGGGCTCGCTCTCGGCGATGGAGGAAGGCTCGGCCGACCGGTACTTCCAGGAGGGGGAGATGGAGAAGCGCAAGCTCGTGCCCGAGGGGATCGAGGCCCGCGTCCCGTACAAGGGCCCCGTCTCCGACACGATCTACCAGCTCGTCGGCGGGCTGAGGTCCGGGATGGGCTACTGCGGTGTAGGCTCGATCGACGAGCTCCGCACAAAGACGCGGTTCAACCGGGTGACGATGGGTGGGCTGCGCGAGTCCCACCCCCACGACGTCACGATCACCCGCGAGGCCCCCAACTACCACGGGTGACCACCGTGCGGCGGGTGGCTTTCTGCCTGGCGGCCGTGCTCGGTGCCGCGGGGTGTACGCTCGTGGGCGCACCGCCACCGCCGGTGCCGCCGCCCGAACCCGTGTCGCCCGCCGAGCTCGTCGTGCGCGAGGTGGCCTTCGAGCCCCTCGTCGACGTGAGCTACCTCGCTCCCCCGTCGGTGGAGCCGGACGTCGATCCGATCCTCACCTCACCGGTGGTACGCGACCCGGAGTTCCAGGCGTCGGTCGAGCAGTGGATCGGGTACTGGCGGGACGCGGCCCGGCCGTGGTTCCCGGACTTCCTGCGGCGCATGGGCGCGTTCGAGCAGACCGTGGACTCGGTGCTCGCCGGACGCGGCATGCCGCCCTCGCTTCGCTACCTCCCGCTGATCGAGAGCGGATACAGCCCGTGGGCGCGCAGCCGCGCAGCCGCCGTGGGCATGTGGCAGTTCATGCCGGCCACGGCGCGGGAACGAGGCCTCTCCGTGGACCGCTTCGTGGACGAGCGACGCAACCCGTACAAGTCGACCGAGGCGGCCGTCGACTTCCTGGACGAGCTGCACGATGGCTTCGGCTCGTGGTTTCTGGCCCTCGCCGCCTACAACGGCGGCCCGAACCGCGCGCGCCGCATCCTCCGTGAGCAGGCCCCGCTCGCGGAGCCGTCCGACAGCCTCTTCTGGGCGCTCCGCGAGCACTGGCCGCGGGAGACGAGGGAGTTCGTCCCCAAGCTGTTCGGAGCGATCATCGTGGCGCGCGCGCCCGGGCGGTTCGGATACGAACCGGTGGAGCCGCACGAGCCGCTGCGCTTCGAACACGTCGTCGTCCCGGACGCGACCACGATGGACGTCCTCGCGGGTGCGGCGGACACCGACGAGGAGGAGCTGCGCCGGCTCAATCCCGAGCTCTTCCGCGGCTTAACTCCACCCGGCGCGGCGTACCGGCTGCGCGTGCCCGAGGGGCGTTCGACGCTCTTCGCCGAACGGTACGCGCGGATTCCGACGAACCGGCGGATGACGATCGTCGAACACGAGGTCGAGTCCGGCGAGACGCTGTCGCACATCGCGCGGCGCTACGGGGTCAGCGTGTCGGACCTGCGCGCGGCCAACCCCGGCGTCCGCCCGCGGTACCTGCAGATCGGCGACAGGATCACCGTTCCGGTCGCGCTCACCGGCTCCGGCGCGGGGTAGGTCTACTCCTCGGCGGACCAGCTACCGGAGGCGCCGCCGGTCTTGGAGACGAGGCGCACCCCCTCGACGCGCATCCCCCGGTCGACGGCCTTCACCATGTCGTAGACGGTCAGGAGGGCGACCGAGACGGCGGTGAGCGCCTCCATCTCCACGCCGGTTCGACCGTGGTACGTCGCTTCGGCCCGGGCCCGCACCCCGGGGAGCCCGGTGTCGGCCTCGAGACGAACCACCACCGACGCGCCCGGCAGTGCGTGGCAGAGCGGGATCAGCTCCGAGGTCTTCTTTCCGGCGAGCACCCCGGCGATCTCCGCGACGCCGAGCGGATCTCCCTTCTCCGTGCGGCCCTCGACGATCCGGCGCAGCGTCGCGGGCTCCATCACGATCGCGCCCTCGGCGACCGCGATCCGGCGCGTCTCGGCCTTGCCGCTCACGTCGACCATGCGGGCTCGACCCTCGGCGTCGAGGTGCGTGAGTCCGTCGTCGCGCGGCTCGTCGCTCACGGAACCGGAGTCGGTCGGGTCTCGAAGGTCCGGCGGAGGTCGCGGACGAGGCCCGCCACCACGAGCTGCGGGTTGACGTTGCCTCGGGCCAGCTCCCGTGCCCGCTCCACATGTCCGAAGGCGGTGGCGATCGCAGCCGCCGGGACCGGGCGGTCCGCGAGGTGTCGCTCCAGGCGCGCGCGGGCGTCGTGGTTGAAGGCGCGCGCTCCGGCTCCGGTCGCGACCGCTCCCAGGTCGCGCAGCCAGTCCTCGACGAAGCCGAACAGGTCCAGGAGCGCACGAGCGCCTGCGGGTGGGAAGTCGATCGCCACCTCGTATCCGGCCGCCGCTCCGGGCGCGAGCGCTCCCGCGACGATTCCGTACGCCCGGCGGCGCAACTTCTCCAGCTGGCCGAGACGCTTCTCCTCGTCCGACTCCGATGCGTCGGGGAGGAAGCCGAGTGCCCGTCCCGGAGCGCCCTGTGCGAGTCGTGCGGCCCACTCGGCCGTTTCGCTCTCGACGTCGGGTCGATCCGCGAGCAGCTCGAGGACCTCCTCGTAGGAGAGCGGCGGCACGTGGATGGGAACGGTCCGCGACCGGATGGTCGGGAGGAGCATCCCGGGCTCGCTGCTCGTGAGGATGAAGCGGGTCTCGCCCGGCGGCTCCTCGAGTAGCTTGAGGAGCGCGTTCGCCGCCTCTTGGCTCGACTCCTGGGGCACGAGCGTCTCCGCGTGACCGATCACGAACGTCGGCCCGGCCGCCATCGTCGGACGCTTGTGTGCGATGCTCCGGATCCGGGTGACCGCGCCCAGGTAGATCGCGCGTACGTCGGACGACCAACTCGGTCGAAACGATTCCTCGCGCACCTCGGCGAGCGCGTCGTGTCGGTCGCGTTCCAGGGCGTCCACCAGCCGGTCGCCCGAGACGCCCTTCGGTCGCGTGAGCGGGAAGAACCAGTGGATGTCGGGGTGCTCGAGCGCGCGCGCCATCCGGCACGGTCCGCAGCGGTCGCACGGCCCGCCGTCCGGTCGTTCGCAGACGGTGAGGCGGGCGAGCCAGAGCGCGAGGTGCTGCTTCCCTACTCCCCGCGGTCCGTGCAGAAGGAGCGAGCGGGGCAGCGCGTCGGCCGCGTGGGCCCGCACGAGCGAGGCGCGGACCGCGTCGTGCCCGACGAGGGGGTGGAGGCTCATCTTCGGCGGACCGTCAGCCGCGGGGCCGGAGCCACTGCAGCGGATCCTGCGCCGGCGTGCCGCCGTCGGCGGGCATCCGGATCTGGAACTCCAGGTGTGGGCCTTCCGGCGTGTCCGCCCCTCCGACCGTCCCGACCACCTGCCCGGCCGTGGCCTCCCGGCCCTCCACGACCCCGATCTCCTCGAGGTACATGTACAACGTATAGAAGCCGTCGCCGTGGCCGAGGATCACCGTCGGGCCGTACCCCTCGAAGGGACCGGCGTACGCGACCGTTCCGTCGCGCACGGCGTGCACCGGCGTGCCGGTGGGCGCCGCGATCCCGATCCCGTTCCACCGGATGACCGTCCCGTTCGCCCTGCGGTTGGGCCCGAACCGGTACACCAGCTCGCCGTCGAGCGGCCACTCCAGCGAACCCGCGTCCTCCGCGCTCAGCGATGCGCCTCCGGCCCGTCGGCGCGCCTC
>JANQME010000104.1 GCA_028280205.1 Longimicrobiales bacterium | reverse complement strand
CGGCTCGTTCAAAGCGCGCGGGCTCGCCCTGGCCGTCTCCCGTGCCGTCGAGCTCGGCGCGGAGGCACTGGCGCTCCCCTCGGCCGGAAACGCCGGGAGCGCGGCCGCGGCGTACGGAGCGGCCGCGGGCCTTCCCGTGCACGTCGTCGTCCCGCGGGACACCCCGGCGCCCATCCTCGAGGAGATGCGCGCGCTCGGGGCCGACGTTCAGCTCCTGGACGGGCTGATCAGCGACTGCGGCCGCGTCGTGAAACAGGGGGTCGAGGAGCACGGGTGGTGGGACATGTCCACCCTGAAGGAGCCGTATCGGGTGGAGGGGAAGAAGACGATGGGGTACGAGCTGGTGGAGCAGCTCGACGGCCGCCTCCCGGACGCGATCGTCTACCCGACCGGAGGTGGGACGGGGCTGATCGGGATGTGGAAGGCCTTCGACGAGATGGAGCACCTAGGGTGGATCGGCTCGGAGCGGCCGAAGATGTTCACGGTCCAGGCGGCCGGATGCGCCCCGATGGTCCGCGCCTGGGAGGAGGGCGCCGAACACGCCGAGCCGTGGCAGGGCGCACGGACGTACGCCTCCGGACTGCGGGTCCCGGGCGCGGTGGGCGACTTCCTGATCCTGCGCGCGCTCCGGGTCTCGGGAGGCGGGGCGGTGGCGGTACCCGACCACCTCATGGCGGAGTGGGTCACCGCGCTCGGTTCGGACACGGGGATCTTCGCGGCACCCGAGGGTGGTGCCGTGGCCGCGGCCGTACCCATGCTCATGGAGATGGGACTCGTGTCGCCCGACGACGAGGTCGTCCTTTTCAACACGGGGAGCGGACTCAAGTATGTGGGCATGACGCCCATCGACTGAACGCCCCTCCACACCGTCCGGTCTTGCTCGCCCTCTTTTGGTTCGTCTTCGGAGCCGGTTTCGCGCTCCTCGCCGTCGCGGCGGGCGTGACGCTGCACGTCCGGCGTCGCGAGGCCTACCGTCGCGTGCCCGTCGTGGACGACGACATGATCGACTGGATCATCGAGCGCGGCGAGGTCTTCGTGGAGGACGACGAGCCCCTCGACCTCGAGCAGATCGACGACGAAGAGGAGCGCTTCTGGTCGGAGAGCTGGGACGAGCCCACCGGGGACTGGTGACGTCAGCGCGCCACGCGGTAGTACACCTCGGGGAGGGGCACGAGACGCCGATTGAGCGGCAGATCGTCCGCTGGATCCGAGCGTCGCACCCACAGCGCATGATTCACGTTGAGGAACGCGCCCACGGCGTGCGGGTCGCTCACCTCCCAGTCCACACCGATCGGCGCACGCAGGACGAGCGACCAGCCGATCCGGTCGTCGGGCTTCGCGGCGACCGTCCACAGGCCCAGGCCTACGACCGGACGGGCGGATCCGGCTCCGAAGTACTGTCGTACGACGGCCGAGACGCTGACGTCGCGGAAGCGCCAGGTGCCGACGGTCATGTCCACGCTGCGCGTGTCGCGGAAGAGCTCGACCGTGAGCCCGACGGTGCTGATGCCGCCGACCGAGATGCCGATACGCACGCCTTCGCCGGCGTCGGGTCCCGGGGTCTGAGCGATGGCCGGCGCAGGGGCGGAGCAAGAAAGGACGAACGCCAGGACGGCCGCGGTTCGGGTCACGGGATCGAAGCGAAGGAGGTTCCGAGCCGCCGGAGTATAGCGGGGCCTCGCCTGTGCGCGACCCGCATCGTCTTCGCGGTATTCGGACTCGTGGGGCACGGGGCATGCGCTCCGCCCGATTCGCCCCCCGCGCGTGGCACCGGCGTGCCGGACGGGGTCCACCGGCTCCTCACGCCGGATACGGTGCGCGCCGTGGTTCTCGCTCCGGGCGTCGCATATCGGTACCTGTGGGCACCCGCCGGCCCTTGGGCCGTGCACCTCGTCGAAGCGCGTCTCGGAGCACGTTGCGATCTGGCATTCTCGGTCCTCCGGCCGGAGCGGCCCGGGGAGCGTGAGACGGTCTCGGCCATGGCGAAACAGGCTGGCCTGGACGTCCTCGCGGCCGTGAACGCCGACTTCTTCACGCCCGAGGGCGCGGCGCTCGGTGTGGAAGTCGTGCAGGGTCGGGTCCTCTCCGCCGCCGCTCGGCCCACCTTCGCCTGGCGGGCGGGGGGCGCGCCCTGGATGGGCATCGCCCGCCCGAACGGGGACGGCGTGCGTCTGGGCTGGTCCGTGGGTGTCGAGGGGGACGGCCGCACCGAGGCGGTCGGCGGCTTCCCCGATCTCCTGGACGGCGCCCGCCGTGTCGGCGACCTGGAGGTCGCGGCCCGCCCGGCCTTCGCCGCGGCGCGCCACCCGCGCACGGCCGTGGGGTGGGACGACGACGGGCAGGTGCTCTGGATCGTGGTGGTCGACGGCCGCCGGCCGCCGTACTCGGTGGGGATGTCGCTCCCCGAGCTGGCAGACCTCTTCGAGGCGCTCGGAACGGAGGAAGCCCTCAACCTCGACGGGGGTGGGTCGTCCGCGCTCGTCGTCGCCGGTGCACCGGTGAACCGTCCGTCCGACCGGACCGGCGAGCGGGCGGTGGCCAATGCCCTGGCGCTCGTGAGGGACGCCTCGGCGTGTGCGGCCGGCTGAGGGAAGCGCGCACTCCGCTCACCCGCCCCAGTCGACTCCGACGCCGAAGCGGTACGTGCGCGGCGGTCCCGGCTCGAAGTAGCGCCGCCCGAAGGCGTTCGGGACGACCGAGGCGACGTACGTCTCATCGAAGAGGTTGGCCACGGCGACGAACGGCTCGACCGAGAAGCCGCCCAGGTGCAGGTCCCGCAGCCCGAGGCGGGCGTCCACCACCACGTAGTCGGGCGCCGATGTCGTGCCCGCGTCGTCGACGGGGATGTCGTCCTGCCACACGGCGCGGAGCTCCCCGAAGCCGGTCCCGCGGGTGAGCGTGAGCAGCCCGTCGATCCGGTTCGGCGCCAGACCGGGGACGGCGTTCCCCGCGTAGTCCTCGCCGTCGACCGTGTACTCGGTGAACACGGCGTCGACCCGAGTATAGGCGAGGCGCGCCGAGACTCCGGGGCGCGCGGCCCAGTCCGCCGACACCTCCCACCCGGTGTGCCGTGACTCCCCGGCGTTGCGGAAGAACGTCCGCTCCGGCTCTCCGGGGCCCGCCGGTACCTCGAAGGGCACGAGCTGGTTGTCGAGCGATGCCCGGAAGATCGAGGCCTCGACCCGCAGGGCGCCGAAGAGCGTCGCGCGCGCGCCGCCTTCGACCGTCAACCCGGTCTGCGGTTCGAGCTCCGGGTTGAAGCCCCCGGGTCCGTCGGGTCGGTTCACGAGCTCGGTCGTGGTCGGAGTCTCGAACGAGCGCCCCAGCGACCCGTAGACCTCGACGGTGGGCGCTGCGGCCACGACCAGGCCGATCGACGGGCTGACCGCGTCCATCGTGCGATCGCCCGAGTCGTCCGGGTCCCCACCGCCGACGAAGTTGTCGGTGACCGAGAAGGCGACCCGATCGTAGCGCGCTCCCGCCAGGATCGAGACGCGCTCCCCCGCATCGAGGCGCGCCTGCGCGAAGAGGCCGGTCGCCAACACACGCTCGTCCTGGTCGAGCGTCAGGTCACCGGGGGCTCCGTCGTCGTTCTCGTAGTTGAGCCGGTCGTCGTTCTGGAGCTCCACCTCGAAGCCGGCGCCCCAACCCAGGGGCAGCCCGGCCACGTCGAGCGAGCTCTCGACGATGGCCCGTCCGCCGCCGGCCACCCGCCCGAGGTCGATGACCGCGCTCGGAATCGGGTTGTCGAGGTCGCGGCCGATCCCCCACGTGGCGATCTCCAGATCCGTCGCCCCGAGCGGGCCGGTCCACGAAGCACCGAGCTGACCCTGGCGCACTTTCTTGGCGGTCCCGTTGATCACGTTGAAGCGGAACGCTTCCCGGTCTCCGACCGCGAAGAGGCTGTCCGAAAGCGAGCCCGGGTTCTCCGCGTCGAGGTCGACGCCGGCCGCCACGATGCGCAGGGTGCCCGGCCCCAGCGGCGTCGAGACCGTCGCGTTCACGTTGGTGCGCTCACCGGCGCCGTACGTCGAGCCGTCGTCGGAGAGGGGGTTGCGGCGAAAGCCCTCGAAGTCGGCGTGGGTGGTGCCGACCCGATACCCCACGTCGCCGACGGTCCCCGTGGCGGTCGCCTCGAGGGCCCACATCCCGTGCGACGTCTCGGAGCCGGGCCCGGCACCTCTGGACGCGCCCAGCGTGCCTCCGGTCCAGCGGATGCCGACGCGCGCCGGCACCTCGGCCGGATCGGTCGTCCGGAAGTGCAGGACGCCGCCGGCCGCGTTTCCGTAGAGGGTCGCGTTCGGGCCGCGCAGCGCCTCGACGCGGCCGAGACCCGCGAGGTCGAGGTGATCCAGCGTCGACTGACCGTCCGGAAGGGTCGCGGGGATGCCGTCCACCAGGATGCGAACCCCCCGCACGCCGAACTGCGCGCGCGGGCCGAAGCCGCGCACCGAGATGCGTTCGCCCTGCGACAGATTGAAGCGGTTCTGGATCTGGACGCCCGGTACGGCGCGGACCGCTTCCTCGAGGAAGGTCGAGATCGTCCCCCGCGTCAGCTCTTCTCCCGCCAGAACGGACACGGGGTACGGCGCGCCCGTCTCGATCGAGCTGCCGAGGACGCGCACCATGACCGGCTCGAGCGCGATCACCGAGTCCGGATCCTGCGCATCGAGCGCAGAAGGTGCCACGAGGGTGGCGACGCAGGAGGCCACGACGAACACGGAGGCGACGAGGGGTCGGAGCATGCGACGAAGTGAGAGAGCGCGTGAGGGAGCGAGGATGATACCCAAGCTCCGGCGGCCCGCCCATCCCTCGGGATCGTCGTCGGCGCTACACTACCCGCCATGAATCCGGACGCTTCTCTTCCCGATCGAACGGCTCGCCGGTCCGCTGTGCTGGAACGGCTCGAAGACGCCGTGCTCGTGCTGCCCGCCGCGCCCGTGCAATATGCCTCCCGGGATACGGAGCATCCGTACGTGCCGGACCGTGAGCTCTTCTGGCTGACGGACCTGACGGAGCCGGATACCGTCGCCGTTCTGCGCGGCGGTGAGGAGCCGCGGCTCGCCGTGTTCGCGCGAGGTCGGGACGCCGAGGCGGAGCTCTGGACCGGGGAGCGACTGGGCGTCGAGGCGGCCGGGGAGCGAGCGGCGGCCGATGAGGCCCACGCCATCGAGACGCTCGAAGCCCGGATGGCCGACCTCCTGGACGGCACGGAGCGGGTGTTCTACCGGCTGGGCTCCGACGAGCGCGTCGATCGCCTGGTCCGCGCCGCGCTCGGGCGCGCGCGCCGGCGCGGCTCCTGGAAGGGCACGGGGCCGCGCGCGGTCGTCGACCCGGGGGAGCTCCTGGACGATCTGCGGCTTCGTAAGGATCCCTCGGAGCTGTTCGCGCTCCGGCGCGCGTGCGAGGTCACGGCGGGCGGGCACCGGGCCGGGGGCGCCGCCGTCGGGTCCGGGGTGGGGGAGGGGGAGGTGGAAGCCGCCATCGAGGCGGCGTTCCGGGCCGGGGGCGCGACCCGGCCGGGCTTCGAGACGATCGTGGGATCGGGCCCCAACGCCTGCGTTCTGCACTACGCCCGCAACGAACACCGGATCCCGGAAGGAGGGCTGGTCCTGATCGACGCCGGGGCCGAAGTCGACTTCTACCACGGGGACGTCACACGCACCGTTCCGGCGTCGGGTCGCTTCTCCGACGTGCAGCGCGACGTCTACGTGGCGGTGCGAGCCGCGCTGCAGGACGCGATCGGGACAGTCCGGCCGGGCAGCACGATCCGGGCCGTGCACGAGGCGGCGGTCCACACGCTCGTCCGTGCGCTGGTGGACATGGGCGTGCTCGCGGGCGACGTCGACGACCTCGTCGAGGAAGGCGCGCACCGTCCCTTTTTTCCGCACCGGACGTCGCACTGGCTCGGCCTCGACGTCCACGATCCGGGCGACTACGCCCGGGACGGTCGCAGCCGCACACTCGAGCCCGGCATGGTGTTCACGGTGGAGCCCGGGCTCTACTTCGGGCCCGGTGCCCGGGACGAAGCACCCCCCGCCTTCGCCGGCATCGGCGTCCGCATCGAGGAGGACGTCGTCGTGACCGAGGAAGGATGTGAGGTGCTCACCTCCTCGCTCCCGACCGAACCCTCCGAGGTCGAAGCGATGGCGGGCGGGTGAGCCTCCTGCTCGAAGCGCTCCACGCCCCGGGACCGCTCGTCACCGTCGAGCTTCGCCCGCCCAGCCGGCGGCTCGGCGCTCAGGACGGGATGTCGGCGTGGATCGATCTGCACCACAGCCTGAGCCGCCTCACCCGGGACGACCTCTTCGTCTTCCTCACGGACAACGCGGTGGGTGCGGCCGAGGAGGAGAGCCTGGTCCATGTGGGGGCCAACGTCGGCGAGGCGGTCGATCTGCGTCGGATCGTGCCCATCCTCACCTGCAAGCACACGCTCGACTACTGCCGGACCTTCGCGGCGCGTGCGCTCTCGGACGGCTTCGATACGCTGACCGTCCTGGGGGGCGACGTGTCCGTGCCTCCACCGCGCTGCGTTCCGCGTAGCCGGGATCTCCGGGAAATCCTCGCCGATCTCGTCCCGGCGCTCACGCTCGGGGGGTGGGTCAACCCGCATCGGGACCCCGACGAACAGCTCGGATGGCTGCACGCTCCGGACGCGTTCGCGTCGTACGCGCTCAGCCAGGTGGTGTCGCACCACGCGCTGCCCGTGATCGAGCGACTTCTCGAGGCACGGGAGCGCTCGGACCGACGCAAGCCCATCGTGTACGGGGTCTTCTTCTACCGCTCGGCCAACCCGAAGACGCTGGACGCCCTCTCGAACTTCTTCCCCGTCCCCGCCGAGGCGATCACGGCGGAGTTCGAGTCCGGTGCGAGCGCCGAAGAGGTGTGCGCCCGCACGATCCGCGCGCTCCGCGCCGAGGGCGCCGAGAAGATCTACGTGAGCAATCTCGGCGAGCGCGGGGCGGGCCGGCGCCTGGTGCGCATCCTCGACCTCGTCTGAAGGAGCTTCCCTAGGCGGTGACGCGGATCCCGCTCTCGCGCAGGACGCGCAGCGCCACGTCGACTCGCCGATGCGGAGCGGAGAGGTGAAAGCCCTGCACGAACGGGCGGGTCGCTTCGATCATCTCCAGCGCGATGTGGACGCCTTCCTCCACCGCCGCATCGGGGCCCGACTCCTGAGCACGCCGCATCCGCTCGACCATCGGCGCAGGGACGACCACACCGGGCATCTCGTTGGCGAGGAACTCGGCGTTGCGCAGGCTCATGAACGGCCAGATTCCCGCCACGACGGGGAGGTCGAGGGCGCTCCGCTCGAGGAAGCGTTCCAGGGAGGCGGGATCGAACACCGGCTGGGTCACCGCGAAGTCCGCACCCGCCTCGACCTTCCACGCCAACCGGGACCGTTCACGCTCCTCGTCGACCGCCCCGTGGTTCACCGCGACGCCCTGCACGAACTCCGTCGGACTCCCGATCGAGTTTCCTCCCGGATCGACGCCGCGGTTGAGTCCGTGCACGACGTTCGTGAGCCCGATCGAGTCGATGTCGAAGACGGCCGTGGCGTCGGGGTAGGGGCCGGTCGTGGGCAGGTCGCCCGAGACGACCAGTAGGTTCCGGATCCCCGCGGCCGCGGCGCCGAGCAGGTCCGAGATCATCCCGAGCATGTTCTTGTCGCGACAGGTGTAGTGGACGACGGTCTCCAGCCCGACCTCCCGCTCGATGATGAGCGCGGCCGGGAGCGCACCCATCCGGCTGCGCGACCGCGTGCTCTCGACCAGGCTCACGGCGTCCACCCCGGCCACCTTGAGCCGGCGGGCAGGCTCGGTCACCGGGCCCGGGTCCCATCCGTGCGGCGGGATGAGCTCCACCGAGGCGACGGTCTCACCCCGCGCGAGCTTGCGCCCCCACGCCGAGCGGGCATCGAGCGGGACGGGATCGGCCAGGGGTGCCTCGACGAGCGCCGCCCGGGGAATCGTGACCGAGGTGTGTCGCGGCTGCAGCGCAGAGACTTCGTCCCGCATCTTGCGGGTGTGATCCGGTGTGGTGCCGCAGCACCCTCCCACGAAGCGCACGCCGACATCGATCATGCGGCGTGCGTACTGGCCCATGTACTCCGGGCTGGCCAGGTAGATCTTCCGGTCGCCGACGGTGCGAGGAAGCCCGGCGTTCGGCTGCGCCGAGAGGGGAAGGGAGGTGGCCTCGGCCATCTGCTCGATCGCGTCGAGCATGACCGCGGGGCCCACCGAGCAGTTGAGCCCGACCACGTCGGCGCCCATGTCCTCCAGGGCGCGCGCGAGGTGCGCGGTGTCCGTGCCCAGGGAGGTGCGGCCGTCCGGCCCGACGGTCATCTGCGCGACGACGGGCAGGTCGCAGCGCGCCCGAACCGCCCGCAGCGCGCACTCCATCTCGTCCGTGTCCGAGAAGGTCTCCAGTACGAAGCCGTCGACCCCCCCGGCCAGCAGCCCGTCGATCTGACGCCCGAAGTGCCCGGCCGCTTCGTCGGTCGACGTGGGGCCCCACGGCTCGATTCGGATGCCCAACGGCCCGACGGCGCCCACGACGTGGACGCCGGCGTCGGGAGCGGCGCCGGCCGCGCGACGGGCGAGGCGGGCCGCCGCCTCGTTGAGCTCTTCCGTCCTCTCCGCCAGCCCATAGGCCGAGAGCTTCACGGGGTTGGCCCCGAAGGTGTTGGTCTCCAGGATCTCGGCCCCGTGGGCCACGTATTCGCGATGGATCCCTTCGACGAGCTCCGGCCGGCTCACGTTGAGCTCGTCGTAGCAGACGTTGACGAAGACACCCCGGCTGTAGAGCAGGGTGCCCATCGCTCCGTCGAAGACGTGGACGCGACCGTCGGCTACGAGCTCCTTCATCGAGCGCCTCCGGGCGTGTAGCCGAGGTTGGGCGCGAGCCAGCGCTCCGCTTCCTCGAGCGACCAGCCCTTCCGCTCCGCATACGACGCGACCTGATCCCGCCCGATCCGCCCCACGCCGAAGTACCGTGACTCGGGATGCGAGAAGTACCACCCGCTCACCGAGGCCGCCGGGGTCATCGCATAGCTCTCCGTCAGCGAGACGCCGGTCGTGCGCTCCGCGTCGAGGAGGGAAAAGAGCGTCCGTTTCTCGGTGTGGTCGGGGCACGCCGGGTAGCCCGGCGCCGGTCGGATCCCTCGGTACTCTTCGGCGATGAGCTCGTCGTTCGCGAGGCTCTCTCCGGTCGCGTACCCCCAGTAGTGTGTGCGCACCCGGCGATGCATCCACTCGGCGAACGCTTCGGCGAGCCGGTCCGCGACCGACTTCACGAGGATCGCGCCGTAGTCGTCGTGGTCGGCCTCCAGCCGGGCCGCGAAGGCCTCGGCTTCCGGTCCGGTCGTGACCACGAAGCCGCCCACCCAGTCCCGAACCCCGGCCGACGCCGGTGCGACGAAGTCCGCGAGCGACAGGTTCTCACGTCCCCCCTTCTTGGCGAACTGCTGGCGCAGGCCGTGCACCGTGGCGAGGGGAACGCCCGGGCCCACGCCGTTCGACGCGGGATCGCCGAACCCGTCCGGCGGAGTGAAGAGGAGGATGTCGTCCGTTTCGGCCCTAGCCTCGAAGAGACCCACCACGCCGCGTGGCCGGAGGTGGTTCTCCTTCACCATGCGCTCGAGCATGGCCTGCGCGTCCGTCATGAGCGTCCGGGCCTGCTCACCGACGAGCGGGTCTTCGAGGAGGTCGGGGTAGCGCCCGTGCAGCTCCCACGCCTGGAAGAAGGGTGTCCAGTCGATGAAGTCCACGAGCTCCTGGACACGGACGTCGTCCACCTTGTGGACCCCGGGTCGGGCCGGCTCGGGCGGCGCGTACGCGGACCAGTCGAGCTTCAGCCGTCGGCTCCGCGCCTC
>JANQME010000071.1 GCA_028280205.1 Longimicrobiales bacterium | reverse complement strand
TACCCCGGCCCGCCCGTGGCGCCCGGGACCGTAAGCGGTCGGTCGTCGGAGCCCGGTCGGGCGAACGCGCTGACCGCGCCCGCGAACGGCGGATTCACGCTGATCGTCGCGCTCCGCACCTGCGGATCCTCCCGAACCCGGTCCAGAAGCGTCCGGAAGAACACCCCCGATTCCTCCCGGGACAGGGTCACGGGCCGGACGCGGGCGATCATCAGAGAGGACGGGTCCCGATACTCCGCGGGCAGGTCGAGCGCCGCGGCGAAGCTTCGACCGAACATCGTGGCCGTGGCCGCGAGGAGCACGGTGAGGCCGATCTGGGCGGTAAGCACGCCGTGGCGCAGCGAGAAGCGGAACCGACCCCAGCCCCAGGCGGGCCCCGAAGCCTTCAGCGCGTGGGCCGGGTCCCGGAACGTCCCGAATACGGGCAGAACCCCGATGAGGAGCGTGGCCGCGCAGCCGACGAGGAGCGCCCGGGTGAGGAGACCCCCGTCGATGGCGCCCAGCGTCGTGAGCTCCTCGTGCCGGAACGACACGTCCAGGTACGTTCGGGGAAGTGGTGCGAGCACCCACGCCACGCCCCACGCGCTCACGGCGGCGACGACCGCGGTCGCCCCCGCCAGAATCGTGGACTCCGTGACGAGCTGACGGCCGAGCCGGCCTCGGCTCGCGCCGAGCGCGGCGCGGAGGGCGAGCTCCGCCCGGCGTCGACCGGCCCGTCCCAGCAGGAAGTTGGCCACGCTCGCGGCGGCGGCCAGGAGGACGAGCCCGCTCACGACGACCAGGGCGGCGAGGAAGCTCCGGGCCTGGTCGCGCCGGCCGATCCGCGTCGCGGACAGACTGCGCATCTCGATCAGGTTCGGCTCGAAGCTCGTCATGCTGAGCTCGGGGAGGTCGGGCGGCCACCTCTGCGCCATCTCGACGGCCTGCTCGTGCGTCCGGTCCGCCGGAAGCCGCCCGAGCACGCGGAAGAACGTCTGCCGCATCGTGAGCATGCCCGCCATGCTTCGGAACGACGAAGCCGAGCCCATCGGAAACCACACCTGCGTCGGGCCGTTCCAGTCGAGTCTGGAGTCCTCGAACTCGGGAGGGAGCACGCCGATGACGGTGACCACGTCCGGACCGAATCGGAGGGTGGAGCCGATCACATCCGATCGGCTCCCCAGTCGCGTTCGCCAGTAGGCTTGGCTGATCACGACCCGGCCGGGCGCGCCATCGAAGTCGTCGTCGGGGGTGATGAGACGGCCGAGGTGCGGCTCGATTCCGAGGAGCGGGAAGTACGAGCCCGTGACCCACTGCGTTACGGCTTCCTCGAAGCCGTCGTCCTCGGTGGCGACCATCGAGGAGACCTTCGCGTACGCCGCCACCTCGTCGAACGCGTCCTGGATCTCTTCGAAGGCGACGTACTGAGGATACGAGAAGCCGTACTTCGGAAGGTCCGGTCGCCCCACCTCGCCCAGGGTCAGCTCGACGATCCGTTCCGGCTCCACGACCCCGGTCGGAGGGCGGGCGAGCAGCCAGTCTGCGGTGCCGTACACGGCCGCCACGGCGCCGACCGCGGTCCCCAGCGTGACGGAAGCGGCGGCGAAGCCCGGCGTGAAGACGGTCGTCCGAAGGGCGAACGCGAGGTCCTGCCGGATCTCGGAGAGGCCAACGGAGAGGCGGTCGAACATGGTGTCCACTCGGGAGGTGCGGGCGTGCCGGACTCTTCCAAGGTGTACGGCGCCGCTTCTCGGCGTCCATGTTCGTCTGAGACGGATCGGCCGCCCCGGGATGGGCGATCGAGCGCGTCAGCCCCCGTGCGAAGGCACCGGCGCCAGCACGAGCATCGACAGCGCCGGCAGGGTGAGCTCGACGTACTGGTCGCGCCCCAGGCACGGCTCCTCGACGGTCTCGTACACGCGCTCCTCCAGCGTGCCCGCACCCGCGAACTCGTCCGACGTCGAGTCCAGCACGACTTCGTAGCGGCCCGGGAAGGGGAGGGCGAGGCGGTATCCCTCCCACGCGACCGGCGTCATGTTGCACACGACCGCGAGGTGATCTTCCCAGTCGTACGACCAGCGCAGCCACGCCAGCGTGGTCCGTTCGGCGTCGTGGCAGTCGAGCCACTCGAAGCCGTGACTGCTCCAGTCCTGCTCGTGGAGCGCCGGGTAGCGGGCGTACGCCCGGTTCAGCGCGCGCACCCAGTCGTGGACGCCGCGGTGCAGCGGTGCCTCGAGGAGCGGCCAGTCCAGCTCGCCTTCGGCGTCCCACTCGTCCCACGTCGCCAGCTCGCCACCCATGAAGAGGAGCTTCTTGCCGGGCTGTGCCCACTGATAGCCGTACAGGAGGCGCAGGTTGGCGAAGCGGTCGAGCGCCTCTCCGGGCATCTTGCGCAGCATCGAGCCTTTAAGGTGCACCACCTCGTCGTGCGAGAAGGGGAGCAGGAAGCGCTCGGCCCAGGCGTACGTGATGCCGAAGGTGAGCCGGTCGTACACGCCTTTGCGGAAGAGCGGGTCGGTCTGCATCGCCTCCAGCGTGTCGTGCATCCACCCCATGTTCCACTTGAGGTCGAAGCCCAGACCGCCTGTCGGGATCGGGTGGGTGACTCCCGGCCACGCGGTCGACTCCTCGGCGGCCACCGTGACGCCCGGGTGCTCGGCGTGGACCGTCCGGTTCAGCGTGCGCAGGAACGCGCTCGCCTCCGTGTTCTCGCGGCCGCCGAACTCGTTCGGGATCCACGCCCCGTCGTGGCGCGAGTAGTCCAGGTAGAGCATCGAGGCGACCGCGTCGAGGCGGAGTCCGTCGATGTGGAACTCCTCGATCCAGTACAGGGCGCTCGAGACGAGGAAGGCGGTGACCTCGGGACGGGCGTAGTTGAAGATGTACGTGCCCCAGTCGGGGTGGACGCCCTTGCGCGGGTCGATGTGCTCGTACAGCGCGGTGCCGTCGAACCGTCCGAGGCCGTGCGCGTCCGTGGGGAAGTGCGCGGGAACCCAGTCGAGCAGGACACCGATCCCCTCGGCGTGCGCTCGGTCCACGAAGTGGCGGAGCCCGTCGGCGTCGCCGTGACGCGCCGTGGGGGCGAAGTAGCCGACGGTCTGGTAGCCCCAGCTCTCGTCGTAGGGGTGCTCGGTGATCGGAAGGAGCTCGATGTGCGTGAAGCCGAGGTCGACCACGTACGGGATCAGCTCGTCGGCGAGCGCACGGTAGTCGAGCCATCCCGGCTCTCCCGCCCGCGGGTCCGCACCCTCGGACCGCCGCCACGACGAGAGGTGCACCTCGTAGATCGACATCGGCGCCTCGGCCCCGCTCACCTCTCGGCGGGCGGCGATCCACGCGTCGTCCGTCCACTCGTGCTCGGACGGGGCCGGCACGACGGACGCGGTGTCGGGGCGGAGCTGCATGGCCCGACCGCACGGGTCGGACTTGAGCAGGGTCTGCTCGCGGTAGTGGCTCGCAATCCGGTACTTGTACAGCTCGCCGGGCCCCACGCCGGGGACGAAGAGCTCCCACACCCCGCTCGAGCCGCGCGCGCGCATCGGATGCGCCAGCGCATCCCACTCGTTGAAGGAGCCCACCACCGAGACGGCGCGCGCGCCAGGTGCCCAGACCGCGAACACGGTGCCCACCACCCCCTGGTGGTCGATCGGGTGGGCTCCGAGCAGCTCGTGCACCCGACCGTCGGGCTCCCGGATGCGGGCGAGCTGGCCGTCGCGTCGTACCGGTTCGAAGCGGTACGGGTCTTCCCGCGCGACCCCGTCCACGCGCAGGCGGTACCGCGGCACCGAGGGACCGGGCCAGTTCGCCTCGAACACGGGCGCCTCGACCCGTCTCTGCGCGGTGATCTCGCGTGCCGGGGCGGTTGCCCCCTCGTCGGCCGCCCCCTCGAAGACCACCACCACCTCGTCGGCCCCCGGCGCCCAGGCACGCACCGTCCAGCCTCCGCCGGGGTCGGGATGGGCGCCGAGCACGTCGAAGGGCGTGGCGTGCAGGCCTTCGGCCAGGAGGCGGAGGGCTGCGGGGGCCGCGGCGATCACAATGGCACCGATCGAGTCGATTCGGGGTTTCCGAGGGTTCCACGTTCAGGTTCGCCCGCACGCCGCCCGGGGGGAAGCCCCCGGGTCCCAGGCCATCGAGAGCCCCCTTCATGTCCGAAGCCACCGAAGACGCGGCGCCACCGAACGTCGTTCATCTGGTCGCGGAGTACTGGCCGTACGCGCGTTCGGGCGGGCTGGCCGAGGCGGTGCGGGGCATCGCGACCTTCCAGGCACGCAAGGGCGCCGAGGTGGTCGTTCTCATGCCCCTGTACCGCAAGGTGCGCGAGGGGTGGCCCGACCTCACGCCCGTGGGCGACCCGATCGAGGTCCCGTTCGGATCGGCTCGCGCGTCGATCCGTCTCTGGGATGCGAATGAGCGGAAGCCCGGCGCGCGCGTGCTCTTCATCGACTACCCCGAGCTGTACGACCGGAACGGGCTCTACGGGGAGGGGGGCGCCGACTACCTCGACAACCACATCCGCTTCGGCTTCTTCACCCGGGCTGCGCTCGAAGTCCTTCCCACCCTCGTCGAGCACCCGGTGGTCGTGCATGCGCACGATTGGCACACGGCGCTCGCTCCGGTCTACCTGGGCACGGTGCTGCGCGACGATCCCTGGTACGCGGGCGCGGCGACCGTGCTGTCCGTTCACAACGCCGGCTATCCCGGGTGGTTCGATCCGGAGATCCTCCCGCGGATCGGTCTCCCGGACGAGGTCTACCACTGGAGCCGGATGGAACACTACGGTCGGATCAACTGGCTCAAGGGCGGGCTTTCCTACTCGGACTACGTGGGGACGGTCAGCCCGACCCACGCGATCGAGCTGCGCACCCCCGCCGGGGGCTTCGGGCTGCACGACTCGTTTATCGCGCTCGGTGACCGGCTGGTGGGGATCCTCAACGGACTCGATCTCGACGTCTGGAACCCAAGGAAGGACCCGGTCCTGCCGGCGACCTTCGGGCCGGACAAGCTCGAGGGCAAGCGCGTATGTAAGCGCGACCTCCAGGAGCGACTCGGGCTCCCCGTCCGAGAGGACGTCCCGATCTTCGGGATGACGGCCCGCCTGGTGAAGCAGAAGGGCTTCGACCTCATCGTCGGCGACGGTCTCCTGTACCGGATCCCCGAGGCGCAGTTCGTCTTCGTCGGGGAGGGCGAGGAGCGGTACCGGTCCGCGCTGGGAGAAGCCGCCTACCGGATGCCGGACCGCGTCGCGGTCCGCTTCGACTTCACCGAGGAGCGGGAGCACCGGCTCCTCGGCGGGGCCGACTGCCTGCTCATGCCGTCGCTCTACGAGCCGTGCGGCCTGACGCAGATGCGCGCCCAGCGCTACGGCGCCCTCCCGGTCGTCCGGCGGGTCGGTGGCCTCTCCGACACGGTCGACGACCAGGTGACGGGCTTCGTCTTCGACGAGTTCTCGTCGGCCGGGCTCGAGCGGGCGATCCGCCGGGCCCTCGACGCCTTCCCGGACCGGGAAGAGTGGGAGAAGAAGATGAACAAGGCGATGCGCCGGAACTTCGGGTGGGTGCGCTCCGCGCGACGCTACCTGGAGGTCTATCGGAAGGCGCTCGCGCGCCACGACGACCCCTGAGCAGCCCTTCCTCCTCCGTCGTCCTGCACGGGCACTTCTACCAGCCGCCGCGCGAGGATCCGCGCACGGACGAGGTGCCGGAGCAGCCGAGCGCGGCGCCCTTTCACGACTGGAACGAGCGCATCGAGTTCGAGTCGTACCGGCCGGTGACACGGAGCCGCGTCCTCGACGAGGAGGGCGCCGTCGACGAGGTGGTGAACTGCCTGGAGTGGATGAGCTTCGACTTCGGCCCGACGCTGCTGTGGTGGCTCGAGCGTCACGCGCCGGCGACGTACGACGCGGTGCTGGAGGCGGACCGGACGAGCGTCGCGCGCCTGGGTCACGGCAACGCGATGGCGATGCCGTACCACCACCCGATCCTGCCGCTCTCGGACCCGCGGGACCGCCGCACGGAGATCCGCTGGGGCATCGCCGACTTCCGCCGCCGCTTCGGACGGGAGCCGGAGGGGATGTGGCTTCCCGAGACCGCGGTGGACTCGGACACGCTCGAGGACGTGGCGGCCGAGGGGATCCGCTTCACCGTGCTCGCCCCGAAGCAGGTCGACCCCGCTCCGCCCGACGGCCGACCGATCCTGCACACGACGCGGGCCGGGCGGGAGATCGCGCTCTTCGTCTACGACGGCCCGCTCTCGCACGGGGTCGCCTTCGGTGATCTGCTGCGCGACGGCGTCGGCTGGGCGCAGGCGATGCGCAGGCCTCCGGCGAAGGGCGATCCGGCCCCCGCGCTGCGCTCCGTGGCCACGGACGGCGAGACGTTCGGGCACCACCACCGCTTCGCCGAGATGGCCCTCGCGCGGGCGATCGTCGAGCTCCGTGACGACGGCCCGCCTCGCCTGGAGAACTACGCCTCCTTTCTGGCCCGGGAAGGAGCAGCGGGCCGTGCACGGCTCGTCGAGCCGAGCGCGTGGAGCTGCGCACACGGCGTCGAGCGGTGGCGCTCGGCGTGCGGGTGCCGGGCGGACACCGGGACGCAGTCGAGCCAGGCGTGGCGGACGCCCCTGCGCGCAGCGCTGACCTGGTTGGCGCGTGAGCTCCACGACGTCTTCGAGCGCGACGCCGAGGGGGTGCTGGACGAGCCGTGGGCGGCGCGGGATGCATACGGCTCGGTCGTGGGGGCGG
>JANQME010000066.1 GCA_028280205.1 Longimicrobiales bacterium | reverse complement strand
CAGACCGACTACGACGATGAGCGCGAACATCGCCGCTCCGGCGACCCACCACGCGAGGTTCTGGCCCCCCACGACTTCGGCCGCGGCCTCCCGTCGCTCGGCGCTTCCCGGCTGGCCGGCGGCGACGCTGGACGTCGATCCCGCGTGGGCGACCCCAATCCCGGCCATGCCCGCAGCCGTTGCCTGGCCGGAAGCAGCACCCGCAAACGGCACGCCGCCCACGATCGCCGCGCCGCCCTCGCTGCAGAACTTCGCGCTCGGTGCGACCTCCATCCCGCACTGGGTGCAGAAGCGACCGCCGAGGGGCGCCCCGCAGCTCTGGCAGAAGTTCCCGCTCGCCTCCTCGCCGCACTGGGGACAAATCAGGGGTCGTTTCTCGTCGCTCATCGTCGAATCGCGTTGAAGAGTAGCGGCCAGGTGGCCATCGTCTGCGCTCGGTAGTTCGGCTGGAAGCCGAAGAGCACCACGGACCCCGCACCGATGTCGGCCTCGAGGATCGCCGGCCGACCTGCGATGTGCTCGCCCCCGAGTACCCAGCCCGAAAGCAGCGGATCACCCGCCCCGTATCGGGCGGCGACCCGCACCCGGGGGTCGTCCACCTCGTACGCCATGCTCGAGCGCCAGTACCAGGCCGACGTCTCCGAGCGGAGCCCCTCGGCCAGCTCGGAGCTCCCGTCGAGCTCGAGCCGCAGGATCGAGCCCGGAATGTAGAAGTCCGTGCTCGGAAGCGAGGCCGTCGCATCCGCGATCCCGAGCCCGAAGAGGTCGCGCACGAAGTCCGTCGCCGCTTCGATCGCGATCAAGCGGCCTCCTCCCTCGACGAAGCGGCGGACCTCCTCGGCGCCCTCGGTACCGAGCCCACCGGCGAACGGCGCGGGCATGCGAGCGGGGTCGTGACCGCGGAGGATCGACTCGGCCGACTGGGACTGGAGGAGGAGCACGTCGTACGCCGCCAGAGCGCCCGCGCGGATCTCGGCGTCGTGCAGCGTGTCGTACGGCATCGCGTGGCGGTCGAAGACCCACCGCTGCCAGCCCTCCGTCATCGGCTCCTGCCACGACTTGTACAACGCGACGCGCGGCGCGTCCGGACCCTCGAGGTGCTCCGGAATCCGGAAGTCGAAGTCGGGAAAGGAGATCGGGTCGGAAAGAGCCACGTCGATCGCACCGTCCACCGCGATCGCGTCGAAGTCGAGCAGGTAGCCCAGCGTGTGGGCAGTCACATCGTACGGCCGCAGCGGAGGTCCACCCGGATACTCACGGAGGTCGGGGTACTCCTGCACCTCCAGCATCGTGTTCGCGAAGCTCGCGTACGGCTGACGCATCGGGATCACGAAGCTCCCGGCGGGGAAGGTCGTGCCGTCCAGCGCGAAGTCCTCCTCGGTCCGGTGCACCTCGACGTCCGCCATGGTCAGGGCACGCACCGCGTAGGTGACGCCTGGCTCGGGCTCCGGCCCGCTCGGGATGATCCAGGCGTCCGGCCACGCCTCCCACTTCTCGACGGCCCGCCGATTGATCGCCCAGAAGTTCTCGAGCCAGTAGCGGCGGTTGGCGGCGGCGTTCGTCAACAGCGCCATCGCGCCCGCCTTCTGATACTCGACGATGTCGGGCAGCCCCCAGGGCCCGCCCTCCCACGGCGCCGGATAGTTCCACGAACGCTTCGACGCGTCGTAGCCCCGGCGGGGCCCGAAGACCTCGGGAGGAACCGTGATCGGGGTCGCCATGCGGGCGGACGCGGTCTCCGAGAGGATGCGAGCGGCTCCGTGGTAGTGCATGTAGGCCCGCGCCGGCGTGAAGGCGTCGTACTGCGCGTTCACCACGACGCCCTTCCTGCCCTGCGCGGTCAGCTCGGCCGCCATGTAGCTGCCGAGCTGGTTGACCGCGGCGGTGATCGCCGGATCGATGTTCGGGTCCCACGGTTCGATGTAGGGCGGGAAGAAGATCCGCGCGCCGGAGCCGCCCATCTGGTGCACGTCGTGCACGATCTGCGGGTGCCACGCGTTGTGCGCCTTCTGCACGGTCAGGACGGTCTCCTCCTGCGTGAACGCGTACCAGTCCCGGTTGTTGTCGTGGCCCACGTAGGCGTGATACAGCCACGGCAGCGGGGCACCCTCGTACTCCGTCCCGACCAGCTCGGAGTACCAGTCGACGATCCACTGCAGGCCGTCCGGATTGAGGGACGGGATCTGGAGCAGGATCACCTCGTCGAGGATGCGGCGTACGCGCTCGCTGTCCGACGCCGCCAGCTCCCACGCGAGATTCGCCGACATCTGACTCGCACCCACCTCGGTGGCGTGGATCCCCTGAGTGAGGAGGACCACGGTGCGCCCCTCGTCGAGCAGCCGCTCCAGCTCGGCATCGCCGTCCACGGTGCGCGGGTCGGCGAGCTGCATCTGGATCGCGTGCAGCTCGTCGAGCCGGGCGTGGTTCTCCGGGCTCGTGATCGTCAGCATCACGAACGGCCGGCCGGCCGTCGACGGGCCGAGTGTGTCGACGACGACCCGGTCACTCGTCTCCGCGAGCCGCTCGAAGTATGCCGTCAGCTCGTTCCAGTCGGCGAGCTGTCGGTCCGCACCGATCTCGAAGCCGAAGTGCTCGATCGGAGACGGGACGGCATCGCTCCCAGCGCTGCCCGTCACCTGGGCCGCGAGCCCCGTCGGAGCCCACGGCGCGGCCCCGGCGGCGACGCCGCCGGCCACGACCGCGAGCAGGGCGACGACCGTGCGACGGAGTCCGGTCAGGGACGGTGGGCAGGACATGGGCGACGTGTTCCGGTGGAGAGTTTCAGCGGCGCGCGTGCAGGGCTACGTCCACGGCCTCCAGCAGGCTCGCCTCGTCGATCGGCTTACGTAAGAAAGCAGAAGCGCCGGCGTCGAGCGACCGCTGCGCAAAGTCGACCTCGTAACGGCCGGTCGTGAGCACGACCGGGAGCTTCGTCGCCGCCACGGCGACCTCCTCGAGGACGTCGGCGCCCGACATCCCGGGCATGTGCATGTCGAGGATCAGACACTCGACCTCGTGCAGGGCCGGGGAGTCCAGGAAGTCCCGTCCGGACGGGTGCGTCACGGTCGAGTAGCCGTTCGCTCGCAGGAGACGCGCGAGCGCCGTGCGGACCGAGGCGTCGTCGTCGACGATCGCGATGGGACCCGAGCGCCCGGTGGACATCACGAAAGCGGGAGCCGCACCCGCACGAGGGCGCCGCCGTCCGGCGCGTTCTCCGCGGAGACGGCACCGTCGTGCGCCTCGACGATGCTGCGGCTGATCGCGAGCCCCATCCCCAGGCCGCCCGACCGGCGCGACACGAACGGTGCGAACAGCTCCTCCGGATCGCCCGTGGGCAGGCCGGGCCCGGTGTCGCGCACGCGGACTTCGAGCGCGTGCGCTTCCACCCGGACGGTGGCCGTGACCCGCCGAGAACCCGACGGGGCACGGGATGCCGCCTCGATCGCGTTCATCACGATGTTGAGGAGGACCTGCTTGAGCTGAATCGGGTCGCCCCCCACGCGGACGCTCGCTGCATCCGGGGCCTCGGCCACGACCGTCACTCCCCGGCTGATCGCCTCGCTGTGCAGGAGCTCCACCGCCTCTTCGACGAGGCGCGGGAGATCGACCGCCTCGTCCCGGGTTTCCCCTCGCTGCAGGAGGCCCCGCATACTCGAGATCACGTCGCCGGCTCGGATTCCGGCGGCGGTGATGTCGTCGAGGGCGTCCGCGACTTCGTCGAGGTCGGGAGGTACCGCCTTCATCAGCCGCCGGGCGGCCTGCGCGTTCGCGACGATCGCCGACAGGGGCTGGTTCAGCTCGTGGGCGATGGAGGCGGCGAGCTCACCGAGCGTGGCGACCCGGCCGACGTGCGCGAGCTCGTCGCGGTGGCGACGGTCGGCCTCGCGCGCCGCCACCTCGATCGTCACGTCGAAGATCACCACGAAGCACCCGGAGACGCGCCCGTCGTCCTCCTGCTGCGGCACGAGGCTGATGTCGACCGGGACCGTGCGGCCCTCCCGGTCTGCGATCTCGCCCCGAAAGTGTCCCGCCGTGCCGGTCAGCGCCGCTTCGATCGAGTCGCGCATCGCGGCGTAGAGCCGCCCCCCCATGACCTCGGCGACACGACGGCCTTCCACGGCGTGCCGGTCCCATCCGTTCCACGCGGCGAAGGCGTCGTTCGCGAAGCGGTACCGGTGCTCGCGATCGACGATACACACCATCGCGGGCAGCACATCGGCCATCTCGCGCAGGTGTCGCTCGCTCGAGCGGAGCTGCGCCTCGACGCGACGCCGAACGGTGAGATCCCGAAGGGAGCACAGGAGCTGGCGGCTCTCGTCGCCATCCACGACGACGCCCATGCCGAGCTCCACGGGCACCTCGTGCCCGTCGCTGCGCTGGATCGCGAAGTCGTGCCCGTACACGAGCGTACGACGGTCGGGATCGCGCTGGAATGCGTCGCGGAGCTCCGGCAGCCGTCCCTGAAAGCGGGGTGAGACGAGGTGATCGAAGGACGAGCCGATCACGTCTTCCAGGCGGTACGACAGGAGGTCCTGGGCCTGGTCGTTCATCCGTACGATCCGGCCGTCCATGTCGGTGAGGACGAGCGCGTCCGGGGCCGACCGAAACACGCCTCGGAGGCGCTCCTCGTTCTTCCACCGCGCCACCTCGCGGCGCTTTCGATCGGTGATGTCGATCAGATAGCCCCGAAGCACCGGTCCGTCGGGCGCGTCCGCCCGATTGATCGACTCGCAAACCCAGACGATGCGGCCGTCCGCACGCTCCATCCGATAGTCGACGTTCCGGCGGTTCCCGTCGCGACCCACCTGGTCTCGAACGGTTTCGAGCGTGCCCACGTCGTCGGGAACCACGCGCGCAGTCCAGCGACCCGGCTCCAGGCACTCGGAGGGCCCAACCCCGAGGAGCTCGCGCACCTGATCTCCGATGTAGCGGAGCTCACCCGAATCCACGGCGATCTCGAGCGGAACGAGCGGGGCCGACTCGAGGAACGCCCCGGGGTCGAAGTCGGCGCTCACGGTGCGTCAGAGTCCGGTCGGGCGATCCACGAATGCGGAGTCGAGGCCGAAGCGCTCGGCGAGGTGTTCGCCCAGAGCCCGCACGCCGAACGTCTCGGTGGCGTAATGGCCCGCAAAAAGAACATGGACTCTAAATTCTTCTGCGTCGAAGAACGTATGGTGGGCGCCTTCCCCCGTGACGAAGGCGTGGAGCTCCGACTCGGCGGCTTCGCGCACGAACGAGCCTCCTCCTCCCGTGAGGACCCCGACCCGCTCGATGGCCTCCGGGCCTCCGGGGAGCGCTCGCACGGGTCCGTCCACCGCTGCCTCCGCCCGGCGCACCAGCTCGTCGACGGTCCACGGCTCGGGCGTACGACCCCACCAGCCCAGATCCGCGCCTTCGTAGCTTCCGAGTCGGCCCGCAGGCTCCAGCCCGAGCGCGCGCGTAAGGAGGATGCAGTTGCCCACCTCGGCGTGTCCATCGAGCGGCAGGTGGCAACTGTATACCGCCATGTCGGCGTCGAGGAGCGAGCGCAGGCGCCGATAGGCACGGCCGGTCACGGGACGGAGTCCGTCCCAGAAGAGCCCGTGGTGCACCAGGAGCAGATCCGCTCCGAGGTCGGCCGCGCGGTCGATCGTCGTCTGGGAGGCGTCCACCGCTGCGACGATCTTTCGGACCTCCACTGGGCCACCGACCTGCAGACCGTTGAGGGCCGTACCGTAGTCCGGATGCTCGGCGACGCCCAGATACCCGTCGAGGTATTGGACGAGTGATTCCAGTTTCAACACGCCTCCGGAAACCGACTGTGGAAAAGCTGTGGAGTCGTGTGGAGGCCGGTGTCAGTCGGCGGAAGCGGCCGCGATCGGCTCAGGCCGGGCCTCGGACGACGAGGTCGTCGCGCCATTCCCTCCGCTCGGGGCACCCTTCGGCTTTCCGGCCACATCCATCGGGACGTCCTGACCCATATGGACGTTTCCGTTCAACACCGCGCCCTCCTCGAGCTGCATGCGCCGCGTGTAGATCTCGCCGTCGATGCGGCAGGTGGCCTGCAGCTCGAGACGGGACGCCGCCACCAGGGTCCCCTCGACGCGGCCCGATACGACGGCGTCCTGTGTCCGCACGTCGCCCGAAACGATCCCCTGCTTCCCGATGACGACGGCTTTCGTCGCGGTCACCGAGCCGCGGACGGACCCTTCGACCCGAACCGTGCCCTCGATCTCGCAATCGCCGACGATGGTCATCCCCGGTCCGATGATGGAGATCACCGACTCCGGTGCGGGGGTCGAGCTGTCACGGTCCCTGGCCATGTCTCCTCACTTCCTCTCGTTCAGTGCGCGCCGTCGAATGTAGGGCGGCGAGTCGTGGTGCGACCATACCCGCAAATCGCGTGCCTTCAACTGGGCTGCGGGACCACGGTCAGCGGATCGATCGGCGTGCCCTCCACGAGGATCTCGAAGTGGAGGTGCGGACCCGTCGAGCGACCGGTCGATCCACTCAATCCGATCACCTGTCGTTCCCGCACGTTCTGACCGAGCGTGACGAAGGTGTCGGAGGCGTGGCCGTAGAGCGTAGCATATCCGCCGCCATGATCGATCACGACGAACCGACCGTACACGGCGTCCTCGCCCACGTCCACCACGCTGCCGCCTCCGGACGCGCGGATGTACGTGCCCGAGGGCACAGCGATGTCGAGGCCCGGGTGGTCGGAGGCACCGCCCGTGTTGTGGAGCCCCTGGGTGACGAAGCCACGCTCGGTGAGCGGCCAGACCGACGGGACCGTCGGGCCGAGCTCGGGCCGCTCCCCTCCTCCCGGGCGAGGCGAAGATACGGGGGGGAGCCAGACGCCCGAGGGCTGCTCGGTCTCCACGCTCCCGAAGAGGCCGCGCAGCGCGCCGTACTGATCCTCGATCGTCTCCAGGCGCTGCACGAGCGCTTCCACACGTTCGCGGTCACGGGTCATGATCTCGACCTCGCGCTGGAGCTCTCCGGCACGGGCCGCACGGGCCGCGAGGTACCACCACGAACCGGCCATGACGGTGAGGAGCACGGCGAGGACCGAGAGCGTCGCAGCCAAGGCGCGAAGGGTCGGGTACGACAGTGTGATCGTGCGCGTCTGCCGCCCGCCGTCGGGCACGAGCATGATCGTGAAGCGACGGATGTCGCGCTCGCTCATTCGATCACCTCGGTCACTCCGTCACCTCGGTGACGGGCTGTCCGGTCACGAGCTCGAAGACGCGCTCGAAGTCCTCGGCTCCGTGGTAGCGGATCTCGATCGAACCACCACCGCCCCGTTTCGGGCGCACCTCGACCCGCGTCTGGAGGTGCTCCCGGAGCGCTTCCTCGAGCGCCATCACGACGGGAGACTTGGTCGGCTTGCGCCGGCGGCGCTTCGATGTCTCCGCAGACGTCGCCCGCTCGACCTGCCGGACCGACCACCCCTCGGCCGCCGCCCTGCGCGCCAGCTCGGCGGCACGCACCGGATCGTCGATGGACAGAAGCGCGCGCGCGTGGCCCTGGGTCAGCGCGCCATCCTCCACCAGCCGGCGGATCGAGGGAGGCAGCTCCAGGAGCCTCATGAGGTTCGCCACGGTCGAGCGGTCTCTGCCGACCGAACGGGCGACCTCGGCCGTGTTGAGCCCGAAGCCCTCGCTCAGCGCCTGATATCCCTCGGCCTCCTCGATCGGATTGAGCGCCTCGCGCTGCAGATTCTCGACCAGGGCGAGAACGAGGAGCATCTCGTCGTCCGCGTCCCGGACCACGACAGGCGCCTCGCTCCACTCCAGCATCCCGAGGGCGCGGTAACGGCGCTCCCCGGCCACGAGCTCGAAGCGGTCCTCCGAGCCGGGAGCCGGCCGCACGACGAGCGGCTGCAACAGCCCGTTCTCGCGGATCGACGAGGCGAGGTCGGAGAGCTCGTCCTCGGTGAACGCCCGCCGAGGCTGAAGGGGGTTCGGGACGATGGCGGCGAGGGGCAGGGTTCGGAGCTCGGACGCCGCGACCTCCGGCTCCAGATACTCGCCGAGGAGGGCTCCGAGACCCTTCCCGAGCCGGTCCCGGCTCACGACGAAGCCCCGACCACGACGCTGGCACGGGCTCTCGCCCGCCGATCGATCACTTCGTGCGCGAGGCCGAGGTACGCCTGGGCGCCGGCCGACAGCACGTCGTACAGCACGATCGGCTGACCGAAGCTCGGGGCCTCGGCGAGTCGGACGTTTCTCGGGATCGCGGAACGGTACACCTTCGGACCGAAGTACTCGCGGGCCTCGTCGGCCACCTGGCGCGAGAGGTTGAGCCGCTTGTCGTACATCGTCAGGAGCACGCCTTCTACGTCGAGACCGGGGTTCAGGCCTCGCTGGACGAGGCGCACGGTGTTGAGAAGCTGGCTCAGCCCCTCGAGCGCATAGAATTCGCATTGGATCGGGATGAGCACCGAGTCCGCCGCCGTGAGCGTGTTCACCGTCAGGAGTCCGAGCGAGGGCGGACAGTCCACGAGGATGTAGTCGTACCGGTCACGCACCGGTTCGAGCGCCTGTCGCAGAATCGTCTCCCGACTGAACGCCGAGACGAGCTCGATCTCGGCACCGACCAGATCCCGGGTCGACGGGACCACGTTGAGGAAGGGGAAGTGGACCTTCTCGACGATCGCCGACGACATCTCGTTCTGGCCGATCAGCACGTTGTAGATCGTCGGACGGGACGACCGGTCCTCGACGCCGAGGCCGCTCGTCGCGTTACCCTGAGGATCGATGTCGAGCACCAGCGTCTTCTTCTCCGCGACCGCCAGAGAGGCCCCGAGGTTGATCGCGGTGGTGGTCTTGCCCACACCGCCCTTCTGATTGGCGATGGCGATGACGTGCGACATTCCGATCCTTCCAAGGGTTCCGAGCGGCTCGGAGCGGGCAATATATCCACCCGCGCACACGAGCGGAAACACCGGAGCCTTGACCCCGCTCCAGCCCATGCAAAGCTTAGCGCAAGACACGGGCCGGGGGCTCGTAAACATTTGATTATGGTCCGCGCCGTCACCTGTCGGGCGGATACGGGAGCATGGCTCCGATGAGGCGACGTCGGTATGGAGGGGCGGGCCTTCCGGCCCTCGCCCTGGCGGTGATGATGGCGGGATGCGGAGACGACTCGGGAACGCCGCCGGACCCGGGTCCCGATCCCGCGCTCGAGCCCTTCGTCGGCACCTGGGAGGCCGACTCCCTCGTGGTGACGAGCTCCGGCGACTCCACGATCGTCGTGAACGTGATCGACGAGGGGGGCACTCTCACGCTGAACATCACCGAGGGTGGGAACTACACCCTCACACTCGCCTACGCCGGAAGCCCGATCATCAGCATCGGAACCGTGACCGTCGAGGGGGACGTGATCATCAGCCGCCCGTCGGGAGGCGGTCCGCCCGAGCCGCTGACCTACGACTTCCCGTCGTCGGATCGACTCGTCCTCTCGGGAGGGATCAGCTTCCCGTTCACATCAGCGACTCCTACACCCGGCGAGCTCTATACGGAGATGTTCCTCCGCTGAGCCTCTTGGCGCTCGCCACTCGCGCCGGCGAGCGGACGTTTCACGTGAAACGTTCGTCGCTCCCGATGCCACCGCCCGGGGACGGGACGGCGGAACCGCTCGGCGCTGCGCGAACGGCCCTCACGCGACCCTAGAACTTCACGGCCGCCCCCAGAACATGCCGGATCCGGCGGCGCCCTCTGGATCGCGGCGTCTTCCCTACCGCTCGAGCCCCGGGGACGCTCCGAGTCCGCGGCGCCGGGGGCTCCGCTCCAGGACGTACCGCATCCGGGCAATCTGGTCATTCGTGAAGACGTTCATGCACGCGTCGTCGGCGTACGACATGTAGTTCTCCACCATCGCGGGCCGTCCGTCGCACCCCAGCACGGGCGAGGACGAGCAGCCCCAGACCGCGGACGCCACGGGCGGCGTGTCGGAGCAGAAGTCGTTGTTCTCACACGTCCCGTCTCCCCACAGGTGCAGCAGGCCCAGGTAGTGGCCCATCTCGTGGGTCAGCGTCCGGCCGAGTCCGTGCGGCGCGGCCCCGAAGGACCGACCGAAGTGATCGGCGTTCACGAGGATTCCCTCGGGCTGGTACGGCTCACCCTTCAGGAGAAACTCGGCCCCCGGCAGATCCGTCTCCGGGCCGGTCGCCTTGCCGAGGAATACCCCCCGCGCCTCCTCCGCGAGAGGCATCGTCCAGACGTTGATGTACCGCTCCGGATCCCAGTAGCCGTAGCGCGCGAAGCGCTCGAAGAGGCTTTCGATCGACGTGGTATCCACAGAGTCGTAGCGGACCCGACGCACCCCCGATGTCGAACTGCCGGAGGGATCGACTTCGGCGAGCGCGAACTGGATCCGGGCGTCGTTCCCATCCGGATGCGTATTGAAGCCCGGACTCCCCGGGATCCGCCGGAAATCTTCGTTCAAGATGCGAAGCTGCTCCTCGATTCGCGCCCGGGAGAGGTTCGCACCGTGCCCGACAGGCTCGCCGCGGTGCACGATGTGCACCACGATCGGGAGCGTGAGGACGGGTGGCTCGGCCCCCGGTGGCGGGTCGAGTGGCCCGGGATCGGCGTCCGAGCACCCCGATCCCGCGACCAGCAGGGCGGCGAGAACAGTCGCGTGGATGAATGAGCGGTTCATGCCCAGGCTACCGGAAACCGGGCAGAATCGGCTCGTCGCTCATGTCCGGAGTGCAGGGCCGGACCGAATTCAGCTCACCGCTCGGACCCGTTCACCGACCTGCCCCGCCTCCGCGTCCCATCGGTCGGTCACGCAGGACTCGGGCGCAACGCTGGCTCTCGCCCCGAATCCGCCACCCCACGCCCAAAGCCGACTCGCCTGCACCTTCGGCGGGTGCCCCTGCACGCGCCAGGAGCCTCGGGCGTTTCACGTGAAACGCTTCAGCGCACGGACCTTGCCGCCGCGGGCTCGGCCCCACCCGCCCGGAGCTTTCGTACCTCGAGAATCAGGTTCTGGAGATCCGCCGGGGACACACCCGGGATCCGCCCCGCCTGCGCCAGCGTGCCGGGGCGCACCTTCGCGAGCTTCTCACGCGCCTCGAACGAGATCGTCCTGAAGTCCTCGTAGGGAAGCGCCTCGTCCAGCACGAAGCTCGCCTGCTCTCTGAGCTTCTCCGCCCGTTTCCGCTCGCGCGCCACGTATCCGGCGTACTTGAGCTCGACCTCGACCGTCGCGACCACGTCGCTCGACGCCGTCTGGTCGGCTCGTCTCACTCCCGATCCGTCGGACATGCCTCCGATACCGATCACATCTGCTGCGCACACCCTCGGCCGCTTCAACAGCTCGTTCGCGCGGACCGGCTCCTCCACCGGCGTCGAGCCGACCTGCTCCAGCATCGGGTTCACGACGTCCGGGGCGAGGATCGTCTCGCGGAACCACACCAACGTTCGGTCCTCTTCGGCGAGCCGTCGGTCGAGCGCCTCCTCCTGCTCTTCCGTGAGCAGCCCACGCTCCCTTGCAATCGATCCGAGCCGTCGGTGTGCGTTGTCCTGCCGCAGCAACAGCCGGAACT
The DNA here is from genome assembly GCA_028280205.1 of Longimicrobiales bacterium. Classification (GTDB taxonomy): domain Bacteria; phylum Gemmatimonadota; class Gemmatimonadetes; order Longimicrobiales; family Gaopeijiaceae; genus UBA2589. Next base: position 1,899 of record JANQME010000066.1, on the reverse strand, counting down.
CCGCTCGCGAGGTGAAGAGGCGGTAGGGCTCGTCGACGCCTCGCGTCACCAGGTCGTCGATCAGCACGCCGATGTACGCCTGGTCGCGCTCCAGCAGCAGCGGCTCGTCCCCCCGGATACGCAGCGCAGCGTTCATCCCGGCTACGATCCCCTGTCCGGCGGCCTCCTCGTACCCCGTCGTGCCGTTGATCTGACCCGCGAAGTAGAGCCCCGGAATCGCCCGCACCTCGAGCGTGTGTCGGAGCTGGTGCGGTGGGAAGTAGTCGTACTCGATCGCGTATCCGACCTTCGTCATCGCCACGTCTTCGAGGCCGGGAACCGTCCGCAGGAATTCGAGCTGCGCGTCGGGCGGAAGGGACGTCGACAGCCCGTTGACGTAGAGCTCGGTCGTATGCAGGCCCTCCGGCTCCAGAAAGACCTGGTGCCGAGGGGCGTTGGGGAAGCGCACGACCTTGTCCTCGATCGAGGGACAGTAGCGTGGCCCGCGACCCGCGATCTCGCCGCCGTAGAGGGCGCTGCGGTGCAGGTTCTCGCGCACCACCCGCTTGAGCTCGTCGCCCGCGTACGTGATCCAGCACGGACGCTGTCCGGGAATCTGCTCGCGGGCGTACCGGGAGAAGCGGAACCCGGTCTCGTCTCCGTCCTGGCGCTCCGTTCGGGCGAAGTCGACCGTCCGTCCGTCGATGCGCGGTGGCGTGCCCGTCTTGAATCGCGCGACTTCCACGCCAAGCGCCTCGAGGGCTTCCGCCAGCGCCACGGACGGCCCTTCCCCGGCACGGCCGGCGCCGACCCCGGCCTCCCCGCCGACGTGGATGCGCCCGCGCAGGAAGGTACCCGCCGTGACCACTACGCACCGTGCAGCGAACTCGAGTCCGCCGCGGGTGCGCACGCCGGCAATGCGGCCGCCTTCCAGGACCACGTCCTCCACCGAATCCTGGAAGAGGTCCAGCATCGGCAGCCCGTCCAGCAGGCGCCGCACGGCCACCGGGTACATCGCGCGGTCGCACTGTGCCCTCGGACCCCACACGGCCGGACCCTTCGAGCGGTTGAGCATCCGGAAGTGGATGCGCGAGGCGTCGGTCGCCCGACCCATCATACCGCCCAGGGCGTCGACCTCGCGGGCGACGATTCCCTTCGCGACCCCGCCGATCGCCGGGTTGCAGCTCATCTGACCGACGCGCGCGAGGTCGGGCGTGACGAGCAGCGTGCGCACACCGGCGCGCGCGGAGGCCGCGGCGGCTTCGGTCCCGGCGTGGCCGCCCCCGATCACCACGACGTCGTACACGCCTCGCATCAGCGGACGATCTCGAAGTCCGTGGGCCCCGCATCGAGCGCGAAGGGGATGCGCTCCACACGAGCCACCTGCGCCATCGGGGGCCCTCGGCGCAGAGCGAGCTCCAGGCGGATCAGCGCGTCCTCGATGCCCCGAGCCATCACCTCCACGGTCCCGTCCTCGACGTTGCGTACCGTGCCCATGACACCCAGCCGTCGCGCCTCCCGCTGCGTCCACCAACGGTACCCCACGCCCTGGACCCGGCCGTGGATCAAGAAGCCCGTCTCCGACTTCCCACTATTCCTCTGGGCGTTCATGGCGAGCGCTTCACTTTCCGATGCAGAAGTCACGGAAGACGACATCGAGCACGTCGTCCGTGGACACCAGGCCGACGACCTCCTCCAACGCACCTTCGGCCGCCCGAAGATGGGTCCCGACCACCTCCGCCGGGAGCCCGCTCGCCAGTCCTTCACGGAAGGCGGCGACTTCGGTGCGCGCCGAGCGAAGCGCCCGCGCCTGTCGCGCCCGGGTGAGGACCGGGACGTCCGGGCCCGCCTCCAGCAGCGAGGAGTATGCCAGTCCGGGCAGCACGATCCGGAGCGCGTCGAGTCCCTCGCCGGTTCGAA